>JAWOEZ010000061.1:0-51191 GCA_046482435.1 Halanaerobiales bacterium | reverse complement strand
GAATGCAATCAAAGAGCCGGTGTAGAAGGAATACCTTCTGTCTTCAGACGTAAATACAATGTTGATCATATGCCTGTCAGGGGTGAACTATGTCAAAAAATCTGGTTCGGATTCAAAGTTGCAGCAGCAAACTTCAAAAAGTTGGTAAAAGGATTAAAACTAGTCACCACATAGTGTAGGGTAGTCTTTTTTAGCTCTTTATATATTAATTTTACATAATTAATGAGAAAATTATTGTTCAGAGACTTAAAAATATTATTATTAGGTATATTTATTTGTACTTTTTGGGAGCAAACCATGTAATATTATTTATTAAGAATATTTTCAATATTCTAACATATAGCTTTTAGGGATTTTTTATTTTAAAAACTATTTTAAAAATTCATTCTTATAACTGTATGGAGGTCATGTTATGGCAAAGGATAAAAAAAATATAAAACAAAAATTTGCAGACAAATTAAAAAATGAAAAAATGGTTGCTTTTGGTTTTTGTTTACCTGCTCTCATACCTTTAACCGTTTTTTGGATCGGACCTATGATTTTTGCTTTTTATTTGAGTCTTACTGATTGGGATTTCATGTCAAAAACCTATAATATTGTTGGCTTACATAACTATTATTCACTCTTTCAAAATCCAGAATTTTATAGAACTTTGCGTAACACTCTTTACTTTACCGTCGGTAGTGTCATTCCAGCAGTTATAGGAGGACTACTGTTAGCAATTATGCTAAATCGTAAACTACCTGGCCGAAATCTTTATCGTACACTTATCTTTTCTCCGTGGATAACTCCCATGGTGGCAATGGCAATAGTCTGGTCCTGGATGTTTAATCCTTCCAGAGGGCTAGTCAACTTTCTTTTTTCATTAGTTAATTTACCTGCACTCCCCTGGGCTTCCAGTTCCACATGGGCTATGCCGGTTGTTATTATAGTTAGTGTATGGAGAACTCTAGGTTGGGCGATGGTTTTTTACTTAGTCGCTTTAGAAAGAATCCCTGATGATATTTACGATGCCGCTCGTATTGATGGAGTCAACTTTTGGAGCAAGCTTAGATATATCACCTTACCACTTGTTTCTCCAACCACACTATTTTTATCAGTAGTTTTAACTGTCCAAGCCCTTAGAGCTTTTGATCAGATAGATATTATCACTCAGGGAGGTCCAGCCGGAGCTACACGGACTTTGCTCTACGAATATTATCAAACTGCTTTCCAAAAATTTAATGCTGGTAGAGCAGCTTCAATTGGTATTATTATACTTTTAATAGCTTCTGTATTTGCTTTGATACAGTTTTGGTTATCTAAAAAATATGTACATTATCAATAAGAGGGGAGCAAATAAATGAATTCAAATGATATTAAAAATCAATTATATAAATACAATATCGGCAAATTTATTGTTCAGATTTTTATGGCTCTTGTCAGCCTTGTGATGGTTACACCCTTTTTATGGATGTTTTTAAGTGCATTAAAAACACAAAAAGAGATCAAGGCGTTTCCACCCACTTTATTTCCCGATACAGCCATGTGGGGAAACTTTATTGAAACATGGTTGTCTGCTCCTTTTAATATATATATTTTTAATAGTTTTTTTACTGCCACCTCCATTGTTATTTTACACGTAGTAACCACAGCTATGTTTGCCTATGCGATAACTCAGCTAACTTTCAAATTACGCGGATTCCTTTTTGCATTAATTATGGCAACATATATGCTTCCGGTAGCGGTTACTTATGTCCCAAGCTATATTATCCTCGCTAGGTTAGGGTGGTTAGATAGTTACCAAGGAATTATTTTTTCTAATTCAGTTAGTGTCTTCGCCATATTCTTAGCTCGGCAATCTTTTTTACAGGTTCCACAAGAGATGGTTGATGCCGCTAAAGTTGACGGAGCAGGACACTGGCATATCTTATGGCATGTATTTTTACCGTTAACCAAACCTATATTTATTACTTTCGGATTGATTAACTTCGTTTTAATGTACAATAACTACCTCTGGCCTTTAATGATTATCCGTAGTCAAGAGATGTATCTGATAACTATTGGTTTAAGACAATTCTTTATCGAGCAAGGTGCATATGGTGTTAATTGGCCCCTAATTATGGCAGCCAGTACTATCGTTGTCACACCATTATTATTACTGTTTTTTGCTGCACAAAAATGGTTTATTAAAGGTGTTGGTGGAACCGGAATTAAGGGCTAATTTAATATAAAAACACTACTATAAAAGGAGGAGTAAAATGAAAATAGAGAAGTTAAAAAACTCTGGTATACTTGTCAAAACTGGTTTTGTTCTTGTTCTCTCACTGATAATGGTAATTTCATTCTCTTTCCAAAATATTAATGCTCAAGAAGTGGAAATCGATTTCTATTATGGTTTAGGTGGCTTCTTAGGTGAAATGGTGGAAGAATTTATTACCGATTTTAATGAAGAACACCCTGATATTAAAGTAAGGGGAGTTACATATGGTGATTATTCTGAAACCCTACAAGCTTTTCAAGCTGGCGTGGCAGCAGGTGACCCCCCTGCGGCAACTATGCTTGAACCTTCTCCAACTGTAGAATTTGCTAAACGCGGTTTATTGGCACCTTTAGATGATCATTTTGCTAATGATTCAGCCACAGATTCAGATGATTATACACAGGCCTTTTTTGAATTAACCAATATAGATGGTAGCCAATATGCAATACCACTTTTTGGTACTACTCAAGTTCTTTACTATAGACACGATATATTTGAAGAAGAAGGAGTTTCTCCTGATAAGTTAAATACCTGGGAAGGTATGGAAGAAGCTGCAACTCAACTTGCTCAAAAGGATGAAGATGGTGATGTCGAACGCTATGGATGGATGCCGATGTGGGGTCGTTTTAATATGATGGATGCGGTCTTTAGCAGAGGTGGACAGGTCTTAAGTGATGATGGTACTGAAGTACTTATAGATTCAGAGGTATGGGTTAAAACCTGGGAAAAATTCCGGGAATGGATTCATGATGACGAAATAATGGGCATTCATCATAGTGGTGTAGGCTGGGAATACTGGTATAATACCATTGATGATGTTCTAGAAGGTAAAGCAGCTGGCTATACAGGTTCCAGTGGTGACCAAGGTGACCTTGACTTTGATATAGTTTCTGCCCATGTACAGCCTGGTTGGGAAGAACATGGTCCTACAAAAGCTGTTGGTGAAGCGCGCTATGGTGTAATAGCTGATGGACTATCTGAAGAAAAAGAAAAAGCTGCTTATAAGTTTTTAGCATACTTTTCCAGTCCAGAAAAAAGTGCTAGATGGCAGATGGAAACAGGTTATCTTTCAGTCAGAGAATCTGCAAGAGAGATTGATGAGTTCTCTGAATTCCTCGAAGATAATCCCCATGCAATGGTACCACTTAAACAGCTCGAAACAGCTTCACAAATCTTTATAGATCCAACTGGTGGTGATATACTTCAAGCCCTTGATGATGCAGCCGACCAGGTTCAAATAGAAGACGTAGATGCTGAAAAGGCATTACAACAAGCTGCAGAACGTGCTCAACGGGCACTTGATAATGAATTAAATAATTAAAGAGTAGGAAAGCCCTGTGTTTTTACACGGGGCTTTTTTTAACAAAAAATACTAAGGAGGAGATAAGATTTGTTAAACATATATGATATTAAAACTTTTGAAGTTCCAACTAAACTTGTTAGTGGAGTTGGAAGCCTAAAAAAATTAACTGAATTAATGTTAGAACAGGAAATATCAAGTCCATTAATAGTTACCGATAAAGGAATAAGAGAAGCAGGTATTTTAGAAAAAGTAGAAAAAATTCTTGTAGAAAATGATTATGACTATCATATTTATGATCAGGTCACTGCTAATCCTGATGTAGAAACAGTAGATAAAGGTTATGAAGTTTTCTCTAATAAAAATTGTGATGGACTTATTGCACTTGGTGGAGGAAGTTCTATTGATACCGCAAAAGGCATTGGTGTTTTAACTAAACACGGTGGTTCTATAATTGAATATGAGTTTGGCAAAAAGCCATTAACGAAACGAATTACCCCCTTGATAGCAATACCTACAACAGCCGGTACTGGAAGTGAAGGAACTATGTGGGCTGTGATTACTGATCATCAACGTCAAGTAAAATACAATGTAGGTGGTCCACTTCTTGCTCCCCAGATTGCACTCGTTGACCCCAAACTTCATTTATCTTTACCCCCTAATTTAACAGCGGGGACTGGAATGGATGCTCTCTGTCATGCCATTGAATGTTATACTTCACATTTTGCACAACCTTTAACAGATTCCGTTGCACTTCTAGCTATTGAATATTCTGCTAAATATTTACGAAGGGCAGTTGCCAATGGCGAAGATCTGGAAGCAAGATATTATATGGCTCAAGCTGCTACCCTCGCTGGATTTTCTTATGGTAGTGAAAGTGCAGGTGCTGTTCATGCTATGACTCAAACTCTGGGTGGAATAAAACCAGAAATCCCCCATGGAGAGGCTGTAGGAACGTTATTGGGTCCTGTCATGTTATTTAACTGGATGGGTGAACCTGAAAAATTTAAACGGATTGCTACTGCATTAGGTAAAAATGTAAGGGGATTAAGTACAAGAGATGGGGCTCTAGCTGCCGTAGATGCTGTGTTTGAATTGGCTGATGATATCGGGATTCCCACCCTACAAGAACTAGGAGTTAAGGAAGAAGAGATTCCCAAATTAGCAGCTGCCGCAGAAGATGACCCGCAAACAATTGGTAACCCCCGTGATATAAATTGTGAATGTTATGAAGAAATATATCGCTATACATTCGAATTAGCTGAATAAAAAGCAGGTGAAAAAAATGAAAAAAATTATTGTTGACCCCGAACTATGCACAGGTTGTGAAATATGTGCTCTTATTTGTTCTTACTATAATTTAGGGGGTTTTAACCCCCACCGTTCCTGTCTGACCATAGAACATTTTAAAGAAGGGGTTTTTAACTCTCTGGCTTTCTGCCAACAGTGTGAAAATGCTGTCTGCAGTAAAGTATGTCCTACAAATGCTTTGAAAATAGATAATGAAAAAGGATATGTAACCCTAGATAAAGATAAGTGTATCGGATGTGGTGACTGTGTGGAATACTGCCCATTTAATATGATTACAATCGATCCTGATACTAATAAAGCTTTTAAATGTCAGCTGTGTGATGGTGAAACTTATTGTGTACAATACTGTCCACACGATGCCCTGGGGGTGTACCAAAAATGAAATGGAAATCGTATATGGGTAAAATGTTAATTATAGATCTCACATCTAAAAGTTATAGAATAAAGGAAACACCTAATGAGCTCATAGAAAACTATATCGGAGGAAAGGGTTTCGGGGTTAAACTCTACCAAAAATATATTAAAAAGGATACTGACCCTTTAAGTCCTGAAAATGTATTGTTTTTTTTAACAGGCCCCTTAACCGGAACAATTGCGCCCGCCTTCAGAAGTTGTCTTGTAACTCGCTCCCCTTTAACCGGAACTTGGCTTGATTCATATTTTGGAGGATATTTTGGTCAAGAAATAAAGTATGCTGGATATGATTTAGTAATTATCAAGGGTAAATCCAAAAACTCTGTATATATTACTATTGAAAACGATAATGTGGAATTTCATGGTGCTGATCAACTAAAACAAGAAATGATAAGTAAAACAACTAAAATGATTAAAGATAAACATGGAAAAGGCTTTAGGGTAGCCTGTATCGGACCCGCTGGTGAAAATCTCGTAAAATATGCCCTTGTTTCCTGTGAACCCAAAAGGCAGGCCGGCCGAGGAGGGGCAGGAGCTGTTATAGGCTCTAAAAACCTGAAAGCACTGGCCATTAAGGGAAACAATTTGATTGATATTGCGGATCATGAAAAATTTTTAAAGTCTGTTAATATTGCTTATGAAGAACTAAGGGACTCACCTTCAATTGAAACATTTAATAAAGTTGGTACTCCATCTTCAATACCATTTGCTCAAAATATAGGAACGCTTCCTACTGAAAATTACAAGTATGGCCAATTTAATAATTCTGAGCAATTGGAGAGTAAACAGCAAGCAAATACATTTTGGCAGCGAGATATTGCATGCAGTGGTTGCCCAATAGCCTGTGGTAAGATCGGTAAAATATATAGTGGTAAATTTAAAGGTACTATATCGGATACCATTGAATATGAAACTTTAGGTTTAATAGGCTCGAACTTAGGACTATCAGATATTAATTATATAATAAAAATTGCTAATCTATGTGATGAGCTAGGACTTGATACCATCTCGACAGGAGGAAGTATTGGATTCATTCTCGAAGCAGCACAAAAATCTGACTTAGCTTTTTTAAAAAAATCAGAGCTGGAATTTGGAAATGCTGATTCTGTAATGAAGTTAGTTAAAAATATTGCTACCCGTAAAGATAAACTTGGCAATATATTGGCGGAAGGAGTAAAAAAGGCGGCTGAATATATCCCCGGTAGTACTGAATACTCAGTTCATATAAAAGGATTAGAGACACCAGCTTGGCCCCCACGTGGTGCCCCTGGCATGGGCTTAGCTTTAATGACTGCTGATAGAGGAGGTTGTCACCAACGTGCTTTCCCCATCTCATATGAAGCGGGTGGTGAACTCTGGCAAGGTGAGCAATTAAAGAGATTAAGTATAAATAAAAAAGCAGAAGTGGTTGTCTATTTACAAAACAAATTAGCTGCACTTGATACCCTTATAAAATGTGATTTTGGCACCTATGGAATCTCAGAAGAAACTTATCGTCTTTTACTTAATTCAGCCACCGGAATGAAGATTCCAAAAGACTACTGGCAGAACCTAGGGGCAAAAATTTGGGACGAAACCAGACGTATCAACTTAAAACATGGTTTTGACCGTAAAGATGATTACTTACCTGCTCGTTTTGTAAAAGAACCTCTGCCAGATGGTCCTGCTAAAGGTCATAGAATAACTCAGTCTGAAATGGATGAAATGCTTGATGAATATTATAATCTCAGAGCTTGGGATAAAGAAGGAGTACCTCCAGAAAAGTCTTAATAGAAAAATAAAGAGGGTTATAAATAATGGAGGTGGAAGTTTGAAAATCAAAGGAATTATATTTGATAAAGACGGAACACTTTTTGCTTTAAATGGAATTTGGATTGATATTTGTCAGAGATTAATAATGAATATAATAAACAATTTTCAGCTCCCTGTTAATCTAAAAGATAAATTACTAAAAGGGATTGGTATTAAAGACAATAAAATTGTATCTAATAGCATTTTAGCCAGCAGCACAGTACATGATCTGATCGAAAAATTATATGAAATTATTCTTAAAAATACAACTAAAAATATAAACAAAAAAGATTTTATTGAATATGGGTTAGAACAAATAGAATTTTTAAGCAAAGAAGTTGAAGATAACTTCATAACAATTGCTAATCTAGACTATATACTTGATATACTAAAAAAACAAGGGTTTTATCTGGGTTTAATTACAGCAGATTTAAAAACTACTGTAATACCATTTTTGGAAAGAAGAAATCTAGTAACTTATTTTGATTATATCGGTGCAGACGATGGAGAAATAGAACCCAAACCAAATCCGAAAATGTTAAAAGAATTTTGTAAGGAATGTAATATTAAGCCCCAAGAGGTAGCCGTGGTAGGAGATAGCATAAAAGATATCGAATTTGCTAAAAGGGGTAACTCTGGTCTAGCTATAGGAGTACTATCAGGTACCAGTACCCGAAAAGTTCTTAACCGGAAATGTGATTATATATTTGAAGATATTGAGAGATTAATTGAAAGTGACCTTTTATTTTCATAATTTAGATTTTACTAATCCATTAAACTTTTAAATCAAATCAACAAAAATTTAGATCAAAAGAAATTTTTAAGTTATTTAGTGGATGAAATAACTATTTTTATAGGACAGCTTGTTATATTTAAGCTATATATTAAGATATATTTAAACAGATCTAGAATAAGTTGCAATTTAAATTTTTTATGGAAGCCTAAGCCCTTCTATTATTTCAATTTCTATCCATACCCATATTTGTTGAGGTATACTGTTTCTTTTAATTTAAATCATTAACTTCAATTAAACTTCATAACTTTTATATAAAAACAAATCCTTTATCAAAACAAATAAAACAACTTTTTACTTAATTAGGATACAAGATCAGAACTATACAAGCCTCAAATCTTGTAATATACTCTTTAAAATTAAAAATATTGATTTATTGCAGGTCAAAGGGGGTTAATGTTCAATTATATAAACATAACGTAATAAAATGAGTGAGGTGATAAAATGAAGAAATTATCTATCAGAGAAGCTGCAAAAAAACTGGGTAAATCAGAAAGTTGGATAAAAAAAAAGATAAGAGCTAATGAGTTAGAAGCAAAAAAAGAGGGCCAAAAATATAAAATAAATAAAAAAGAACTCGATCAATACAAAGATAAAATAAAAGGTGAAGTGGATAGATTTTAAAGTGTTAAAACTAAAGTATATAAGTTGCTAAAAAGCTAATTACCTTGAATTCTTAATCAATATTTTAAAATAGAAGAAATTATGAACCTCTAATTTAAACTGAACACTCTCGAGCTGATAGCAAAATTAAACTAACTAAACGGCTAATGTCTTAATTTTTTCAAAATTGAGGCCGTTTAACAATCACTATAGAAATAAAATCATAAAAACAAGAAGGAGATATTCGTTTTTCATTTAATTTTATAGTACATGAGATAGATATAATATCTATAAAACAAAATTAATGTAATTTTTGTAAAATTTAATAAGCTGCTAATATTCTTCTATATCCAATCAATCCAGCAGAAGAAAAAACATGAAACAATTTTAATAAAACTAAAGAAGGGAGTGATATTCTTGTTAGAAGTTATTGGCTTAGTATTGGTGATATGGGCTGTTGTATATTATCTTAACAATATGACTCCGTAATATAAATTATGAACAAAAATAATTAAGATATAATTTTGATGAAGTTCAAAAACAATTCATATCAAAAATTAGTGATAGCTATTCTGTACAACAGAAAATTTTTAAATCCTTAGCATCTTAGATTTCAAACTTTTTAACCTAAAAATATATTTAATCTTATATTTTAACCACCTTTTAGGTGGTTCTTTTTTTTATAAAAGGAGACAGATAAATGGTTTTTAAAAAATATATATCGTAATAAATAAAATACAGTTAATAGCTACTTTTTATCTTTTAAATAGAAGTGGAATAGATAAGTATAAAATGTAAAAAATAAGGAAAGAAAGTAAGACCAGAGGTCTGGATAAAAATAAAGGTGGAAATATGTTGGACCAGTTTGTTGATCTAAAGCTGGTATCAAAGATTTTAGAATATAATAAAAAGTCAATCTATAAAAAGCTAAAGTAGGGTGTTATTACACCTCAAAAAATAGATGCCTAGAAGGAAAAAATGGCAAATCAAAAAAGCAAATGAAATTAAAAAGCGGAGGAAAATATTATGAAACAAAAAAGCTTAAAATGGTTGGGCTTTATAAGTAGTATATTAATAACTATAACTATGATATATACCTTTTTATTAGACGCAAAAAATATATCGGACAATGAAATGGGATTTTTCTTAATTGTTGCGTTTTTGTTAACCTTACCAGCTATACTTTCTTCCATTGCATCTTTATTTGAAAAATTTAATTGGTTGTATCTGTTTGGAATAAATTATTTCACAATGGGAATGATATTTTTAATTTGGATAGAGGGTTCATTTATTTACATAGCATTTTTATTTATTATTTTGCCTAGTATTACATTATTTTTAATTCCCATAATAGATAAAACTATATTTAAAGACACCGAGTGAACTACTCCGCTTAAATTAGAGTTAAGACTTTAAAGATAGTTTCCTATTACTTAATATCTAACCTAAAGATATATATTATTAGATAGTTTCAGACTAAGTTTTGTGATTAAGTTTCCAGCTATTAGGAAACAATTATTCCTCGTTGGGGATTCACTGCTCCATTATCAATAGTTTCTTTTATTTTAACCAGCTGAATTAAGTCCATATTGATAAGGCTTTGAACTCTTTCAGAAAGCTCAAATTATTATAAATCCTTTCCACATAATAACTTATTTATAAACTAATATTTTGATCATAATTAGTTGAAAAAGTTCTATTCCGAAAATATTTTGGTCAAGAAGTTACTGTTGCATATCCACTGGAGATTTTAGTATTAAAATTGTTAAATAATATATAAAATAAAATAGCATAATAATTTATATAAAAGGTTTTCTGAAAAAACGAATATATCGTAATGACATACTATGAAGCCTTGATACAAAACGTTTTCAGCTTTAAGATCTTTTGACTTTGACCGTGAGGACAACATAAGGTGCAAAAATTACATAAGAAAGGTGATTAAATAAGTTTTGTAAAAGCAAAAATGGATAAATTCAATAATGAAAAAATTAACTTTGATAAATATATAAATAGTGAAAGAAAAAAGAATAAATATGATTCCCGGCCCGATTTAGAACAGGCCCACAAATATTGGAAGGCGATATTAGAAAAAACTGAACAAGTGGACCGTCAGTTGTATGGAAATTTACATGGATTTAGAATTGCCGGATGTAGATTGAGATTAATTGATAATAAATTGAAATTGAAACCAGTAAAAAGCAATTGAGGATTTTGGGGAATCAAGACAAGAATCTGAAGAAAACAAAAAAACAGTTTTTGGTACCTTATAAACAGGTATTTTAAAAGTTTAACCAACTTAAAATTGAATTAGAAAAGTTTTTTTGATTTTAAGATTAAAGAGGGAGGGGGCCAATCCTTTGACGCACCGCTCCATTACCTGTTATATAGTCATTTTCTCACCACAAATAATATAAAAAATTATAATTATTTAATAGAAAAATATAGATAGACATAAAAAAAATAACCCAGGGAATACCCGGGTGTTATTTTTGCAAAAGAATGAAATCATTTTTTGTATTGTATTCGGAAAAGGGAGGACAAAATTTATTTAACTACTGTTTTTGATTTTTCTAAGCATAGTATTTATAAGATATACTAATATCATTTTTTTGAATATCAGAGCAGCTAGAATCAATAATAGGCTTTTAAAATCGTAAGAGATTTTTATATCAAAGAAATGGTTTAAAAGATATCCTATGATAAAAAGATATAATATTGAGGTTATAGCTGTATATAATATCTTAAGCCATGCTGGTTTTTGTGAAACCCAGTTTAAATATCTTCTTAACATTTTAAACCCTCCCTCAATAATTTGAACAGGAATAAGAATATTCATTTTGACCAATTGATTTTATAATAATAGTATAAAGGTTAATTGTAAAAGGGATATAAGCATTTTGTAAACTTTTTTAAATATGTTTTAAAATTTTATACAAAGAAAGGATTATATAAAATGCCCTCAATGTAATTTTTATAGCTTTAACCAGAGTAATGTCCTTACTGGTTTAAAATATATTTCTTAAACTATTTAGAAGAAATTGAAATATATGCAAGATTAGAGGAAGGGATAAGAGGGAAAGGAAAGTTGACAGAAGTTATCGGAAAAATTATTACCAAAATTAATAAAGATAGAAGACATAAAAATGATGCTGAAGGTGTGATTCGAACCCACACTGTCGGAGACCACATGACCCTTAACCATGCGAGTCTGCCAGTTTCGCCACTTCAGCACTATCTATATTCTACAGGATATATTTTCTTATGTGAAGAAATTTTTATATTTTTCAAGTGTATGCTGAAGTAATTACTCATATATGAATTTTTAACCTTTACTTCTGATATAGTTATCTAAGTAGTTACAAAATTATTTAGAATTAACTATTATAATTACCATATATTACCATAATCATAGAGGTGATCCTCTAAGAGTGATAATGGTAAAGATAACGAGGCCTATCCCATCTGTGGTGCAAAAACAAAGAACGATGGTTCTCCATGTCAAAAGCCGGCAGGATCAGGATGAAATAATTGAAATATTTCAGTCTATTGTTGTCAATAATGTTGTCAATTAAAATTTATTTCAAAATGAATCCTATAATATAAGCAAAAATAATGACTATTTATATAAATGACTGCTGACTAAAAATAATAGGACAATATGGAGGGCGTTGAGTTGTTACCTTATAGATATACGCAAAAAGAACAAAAAGAGCTGCTTAAAAGTATAAATGTTTTGATAGATACTAGAGAACAGAAAATCGACCACATAACCAATTATTTTAAAGAGAAAAACATATCTTATAATAATTTAGTCGAATGTAATTCGGTAGGTAACCCAATTGATCCAAGAAATTTAGTAAGAGAATTAAAAAAGGCAACAGAAGAAACCGAATTGCCAGAAATTAGATTTCATAATTTAAGGCATACATTTGCCACATTGTTTTTAGAAGCTAAAGGACCATTAAAAACATTACAACAAATTTTAGGTCATTCTTCTATTACTGTAACCATCGATACATATTCAGATGTTACTGAGGAAATGTTAATTGAAGCAGAAAAGAAAATTGATGCTATGTATAAAACAATTAGTAGTAATAGTAATTAAATATTCCTTTTAATTCAAATTTAGTTTACTACCATGAAGGAAAATTTACAATTATCTCTAAATAAAATATAGAGGTGTAAATAATGAATAAAATCGGCAAAAAGTTATTTATTGTATTCAGTATATTTTTATTATTAACTTTAACTGCTGGAATTGTATTCACAGAAGATACAACTGAAAATATAACTTTTTCTGGTGAAGGTGATGATATACTTGAAATTGAAAATCCTGGAAATAAAAACTATTTTTTAATGAAGGTTATAGGCAATAAACAAGAAAGACATTTTGCTGTTACGGGATATGATGAGAATAATGATAGAATTGATACTTATATCAACACTACAGATTTTTATGAAGGATTAAGACCTGTGAATGAAAAAACAAAAATATTAGAAATTAATGCTTCAGGTGAATGGGAAATAATATTAAAACCAATTAAAGAGATAACTATAGTTGAAGTACCTGGAAATATTGAAGGCAGTGGTGATTATGTTTTTAAATTAAAAGAAAATGTTATGAAAGCTGAAATAATTGGCAATGATAATGAAAGACATTTTGCTATATTAGTATATGATGAAAATTTTAATAAATTGGATTTAGCTGTAAATACTACTGATAAATATGAAGGTACTGTTATGATTCCTAAGAATGCAGTTTTTATTGAGGTAATTGCATCAGGAAATTGGAATATTAGTTTTTAAAAAACCAAAAAAACAATATAATCTAATAAAAAAATTACCCGGGGAACCCCGGGTTTTTTGTATTGTTTTCATATTGTTGTCAATCCGACTATATATAAAATTTTAAAACAATGTTATCCCTATAATAACAATGGAGCTGATGACCGGACTTGAACCGGTAGCCTGCTGATTACAAGTCAGCTGCTCTGCCAATTGAGCTACATCAGCTTGAATAAAATTTATATCATTTTCAATATCATACAGCAATTATTATAACTTAGAATTAAAGATAGGTCAAGGGTTAAATCGTAATTTTTTAATTTTTTAAACTTATTTACTGATCCAAATTTGTTAATATCATAATATGGTTGTAAAGTCAGACCTGTAATGATATAATTTCATAAGGAAGTGATTTTATGACTAATAAATATAGAAGTAATAAAATTAAAAAAGAACATACAATTATTGAAGATATATTACCACTGTTAGAAAGTATTTCAATCTTTCCTGAAATCAAAAGTATAATCCCTGGGCGGATTAATCAAAGAAGCAGCAGTGGAGGCTTAAAGGCTTATTTACAGATAAAATATAATACGAACAGTGGACTAAAACTTCTTGCTAAAAATAGCTCCTCTGTACAGGAAGTATTTGTAGTAACAAAAGACACCGATAAAACTATTAGACGCTTAGAAAACAAGGATTTCACCAGTTAATGCTTGACTTTTTAATAATTGTAGGATATAATTTTTAACGGTTTTCGGGTTATGGCGCAGCTTGGTAGCGCGCACGCCTGGGGGGCGTGAGGTCCCCGGTTCAAATCCGGGTAACCCGACCATTTATACTTTTTTAAAAAGCCCAGGCTGGGCTTTTTTTATATTATATATACAAATTAAGGAAGTGAACTTATGATCAATGTTAGTTTTGTAACTCTCGGTTGCCCTAAAAATGAAGTTGATACAGATTATATGATGGGAATAACTTTTAATGATAATAAATATAGATATGCCCAAGATCCAAAAAAGGCAGATGTTATTGTAATAAACACCTGTGGATTTATCGAAGATGCAAAAGAAGAATCCATAGATACAATTCTACAGGCTGCTCAATATAAAAATGAATATATTATTGAAGCCTTAATTGTTACAGGCTGTTTAACACAAAGATATAAAAATGAATTGATGGACGAAATTGAAGAAATTGATGCTGTATTGGGCACTGGTACTTTCGATCAAATAAAAAAAACAATCGATGATGTATTAGAACAAAAAGAAAGATTTAATAGAGTTGATAAGCCAGTATTTGACTTTAACCAGGACCTTGAAAGATATAACAAAAAAAATCACTATTCATATGTTAAAATAGCTGAGGGCTGTAATAATCAATGTAGTTACTGCAGTATCCCTTTCATTAGAGGACCTTTAAATAGTCGTAGAATAGAAGATATTATCAAAGAAATAAATATTCTTGTTAAAAACGGTGCTAAAGAAATTATACTAACAGCACAAGATACAACTGAATACGGAAAAGATATCTATGGTGAAAGAAAACTTGTAAATATATTAAAAGAAATTGTTAAAATTAATGATCTCGAGTGGATAAGACTTTTATACAGTTATCCTGAACATATTACAAAGGAGTTAATTGAAGTCATAAAAAATAATGTTAAAATATGTAATTATTTAGATATTCCTATTCAGCACTCTTCTAATAAAATTAGAAGACTAATGAGAAGAGAGGGGACCAGGGATAAACTCCTGAATGTAATAAATAAAATCAGAAAAGAAATTCCTGAGGTTGCTTTAAGAACTTCTCTTATCGTCGGTTTCCCGGGAGAAACTGAAGAACAATTTAATAATTTAATATCATTTATCAAAGAAGTCAAGTTTGATAGACTGGGCGTTTTTCAATATTCAAAGGAAGAAGGAACCAAAGCCGCTACACTGAATAATCAAATCAGTAAGGAAATTAAAAGAAAAAGATATAATAAAATAATGGAAATACAACAAAATATATCATATAATAAAAATAGAGACTTTATTAATGAAGTTACTGAAGTAATAATTGATGAAAAATTTGAAGATGAATTTATGGGTAGAACTAAGTTTGATTCACCTGAAATAGACAATACAGTCTATGTAAAGGGTCAAAATATTGAGGTTGGTGACATTATTGACGTTAAGATAACTGATGCTTTTGAATATGATTTAATGGGAGAGAAAATTTATGAATCTACCTAATAAGTTGACTTTACTAAGAATTATTTTGGTTCCAATATTTATCATATTTCTTTTATTAAGAAAAGATATACCAGGAGCCGAAATTTTTTCCCTTGCTGTCTTTATATTAGCAGCAATTACCGATAGCTTGGACGGCTATATTGCTAGAAGACAACAAATAGTAACTAAATTCGGAAAAATTATCGATCCAGTTGCTGATAAACTACTGATTTCAGGGGCTTTAATAGCCTTTGTCTCTTTAAATGAAATTTCCATCTGGGCAGCTATTTTAATTATCGGTAGGGAATTTGCCGTGACAGGTCTCAGAGTCATTGCAGCCAAGGATGGAGTAATTATCTCAGCTAGTATCTGGGGGAAAATAAAGACAACAGTTCAAATTATTGCCGTTATTGCAGTAATTGCGGACCCTGTAATTATTAAGTTACCCTACAATATCCCAAATATATTAATCTGGATTGCAGTTGCAATCACATTATTTTCCGGCTATAAGTATTTCAAAGCAGTAAATATAGATTTCTTTGTAGAAGAAGACGAGGAGTTATGATATGAATCAAATAAGAAAAAAGATCACTGAAATTATAGCTAGTTGCTTTTATATTGGTTATATTCCCGGTGCACCAGGAACTTACGGTTCTTTATTTGCACTTTTAATAATAAGTCAATTCAATATAGTAACTAGAAATACAGCATTAATATTTTTTATAATAATTGGTTTGATATTTTCAACCTTAATGGAAAAACATACGGGAAGAAAAGATGACCAAAGAATAGTTATTGACGAATTTGTAGGAATGTTAATTACTTTCTATTATGTAGAACCAAAATTATCTTATTTGGTTATAGGTTTTATCTTATTTAGACTTTATGATATATATAAACCTTATCCTATTAAAAAATTGCAGAAATTGCCTTCAGGCTGGGGAATCATGTTAGATGACATCCTGGCTGGGGTTTATGCAAGGATAGTATTTCAAATCATTATTTTTTTAGAAATCGGTTTTTAAAAACCGATTTTTTTTATTTTAAATATGTGTTATAATTGGTATGAGGTGAACATTTTGGAAGTAGAAATAATAAGTATAGGTGATGAGCTTTTAGATGGTTCGGTCGAAGAAAGAAATGCAAATTTCATAAGTAAAAATTTCCAAAAATACAATATAACTGCCCACCACATTTCAATCATTGGTGATGATATCATTAAAATTACAAATTTACTAGATACTGCTAAGGACCGTTCAGATCTTATAGTTATAACCGGTGGACTTGGTCCAACTGGTGATGATATAACAAGAAATGCAGTAGCTAAAGCTTTTGATCTAAACTTAACATACAGAGAAGAAATTAAAAAAAGAATTGAAAAAAGATTGCATGAATACCACGTTAAATTAACTAATAATAATAACCAGCAGGCTATGATACCTGAAAATGCTGAGATTTTGGAAAATAAATATGGTACTGCCCCTGGTTTTATCATCAATAAAGATGACACGATATGTATATGTATGCCGGGAGTCCCTAAAGAAATGAAGCCGATGTTTAAAAATCAGGTCCTAAGTTACTTGAATTTAAAAAAAGTAGATAAATTCCAAAACAAACTATATATTAAAGGAATTGGGGAAGCACAATTAGAGGATACTATTTACAGTGCTGTAGAAATACCTGAAGACATATTTTTAAGTTTTGTTGTTAAAGGTAACCATATATTAGTAAAAATAAATGGAGATAATCAAAAATCTGTTGAAAACATTACAGATCAGATTAAAAATATATTAGACCAAAATGTTTTTAAAGATTTATATCTAATCGAAACCATATATAAAATAATGGGTAATAATAATTTAACTTTAAGTGCCGCAGAATCCTGTACCGGAGGATTATTGGGGAACAGAATAACTAACCTTCCCGGTAGTTCTAGTTACTATAAAGGTGGTATTATAGCCTATAGCAACCAACTTAAAATGCGCTTATTAAATATTGATAGTAATAGTATAGAAAGTAAAGGTGCCGTAAGTAAAACTGTAGCTCTGCAAATGGCTGAAAATGTAAAAAAAATCACTGGCTCAGATTATGGTATTGGAATTACTGGAATTGCGGGCCCAACCGGTGGGACTAAAGAAAAACCAGTCGGTCTTGTGTATATCGCTGTGGCAGGTAAAAATAGTTCAAAGGTTGAAAAATATAATCTGAAAGGAAAGAGAAAACAAATTAAATATTTAAGTACCGAATTTGCTTTAAAGAATTTAAAAAACCTTTTGAAAGAGGAGGATAAAGAAGGATGAAAAATAGAAAATCTTTAATTGTTTTAATATTATTTGTTTTTACTATCTTTTCTGGAATCAGTGTTAATGCTCAAGAAACAGATCTTGATTTTCTCTCGGAAAGTATAATTAATTATCACCAAAATAACTATCAAAAAGCTTTAGAACTTAACGATAAAATTAATTTAGATAACCTTAATACACAAGCAAAAATTGAAGCCCTTTATTATAGAACTTTAATACAATTAAGATTAGGAAATATTTCAAAAGGAAGAGAACAACTACAGGCATTAAACGAAATGGGTTATGATTTCGGGATAATCCATTATGAGTTGGGTAGAGTATATCTCAATACTTATCATAATTTTGACAACGCTTTCTATCAATCTGCTTTAGAACAATTTAAGAAAGCTCGTTCTCTCGGTATTAATTCTCCCGACTTTCACCGCGACTATGCTAGAGCCTATATTGGACTTGATGATAAACAAAAAGCTGTTCGTGAGTTAGAAAAAGCCGTATCAAAGGATGGTGAACTCAATGATTATTTAAATATTGCCAACCTCCATAAAGAACAAAATAATTTAGAAAAGGCTGAAGAATTCTATAAAAAATCATTAGAAATTGATCAGCGAAATCAAAATGCATATAGTGAATTAGGGGATATTTTAATTCAGCAGAAAAAATACCAAGAAGCCACTGATATATTAGTTGACGGGGTAGAAGTTAACCCTGATTCAATTATATTAAATTATAAGTTAGGAGAAGCTCATTATCATAATGATAACGATCAACAGGCAGAAAAATATCTGCTTAAAGTTATTGAACTAAAAGAGAATTACTATCGAGCTCATTTTTACCTCGGTAAATTATATCAATCACAAGAAAACTATCAAAATGCAAAATATCATTTAAATGAATCAATAAAATATAATCCAGACTATGCTAAAGCATATATAACTTTAGGGGACATAAACTTAAAACAAGAAAATAATTATCAGGCTATCGCTCAGTATTCGATCGCCATTGAAAAAAATCCTAATTACCCAGAAGGACATTTCCATTTAGCTTTAGCATATTATCAATCTGGAATGGAAGAAGCGGCAATTTCTGAATTAAGAAAAACCTTACACTTAAGTGATAATCATGAAAAAGCCCGTAAACTATTAGACCGGTTACAGGAGGAATAATAAAGACATGAGATTGTTTATAGCTGTTCCAATAGAAAAGAGGACACAAAAACTTCTAGAAGCACAAATAGAATTGGCCCAAACGGATCTCAACCATGATTTAAAATGGGTCAGTGGAGATAACCTTCATTTGACCCTTAAGTTTTTAGGAGACACCAATCAAAATAAATTATCTGATATTAAAGAATCTATGAAGAACACATGTTCTCCTTTTCTTAAATTTAATATCTATTATGACCATTTTGGCGCTTTTCCTTCGACAGATTATCCTAAAGTTCTCTATTTTGGTTTAAAAAATGGCAAAAATACATTAATTAAACTTCAAAATAAACTAGAAAATGACTTATTTAATAAAGGCTTTCAAAAAGAAGACCGTGATTATACACCACACTTAACCTTTGCCAGGACTAGAAAGAAAACTAATATGCGCCAATTGAAATATGATTATCAGGATTTTATCAAAGAAAATAATTTACGAATATTACAAAAAGTAAATAAAGTCGCTTTAATAGAAAGTCAGTTATATAAAAGTGGTCCTGTTTATGAGGAATTATATACTGTAAATCTTAAGTAATACTTGCAAAATGTAAACATTTGTTCTATAATGAAAACAGAAAATAAAAATTGAGGTGGTAATTTTGACCAATAATAATGAAAAAGAAAAGGCACTAAATAGTGCAGTGAATCGTATTGAAAAGCAATTTGGGCAAGGAGCAATAATGAGACTAGGTGACAGAACTTCCCTTGACGTGGAAGCAATTCCCACCGGAGCACTACCCCTTGATATTGCATTGGGGGTGGGAGGAATACCTAAAGGTAGAATAATAGAGCTTTACGGTAATGAATCATCCGGTAAAACAACTTTAGGATTACATATAATAGCAGAATGCCAAAAACGTGGCGGTATTGCTGCATTTATAGATGCCGAACATGCTTTAGATCCAAGATATGCAGAAAACTTGGGTGTAAATATAGATGATTTATTAATTTCACAACCAAATAACGGAGAAGAAGCTTTAGAAATCGCTGAAGCTTTAGTCCGTAGTAATGCAATTGACCTAGTTGTTGTAGATTCTGTAGCTGCTCTTGTACCCAAAGCAGAACTTGAAGGAGAGATGGGAGACTCCCATGTTGGTCTCCAGGCCAGGCTTATGTCACAAGCAATGAGAAAACTCTCTGGAGCTATTTCTAATTCTAATGCAGCTTGTGTATTCATCAACCAGATTCGTGAAAAAATTGGAGTAATGTTTGGTAACCCAGAAACTACCCCGGGCGGTAGAGCACTTAAATTTTATTCTTCAGTCCGGATTGAAATTAGGAGATCTAAAACTATTAAAGATGGCGATGATATAATTGGTTCTCATGCTAGAGCTAAGGTCGTCAAAAATAAGGTCGCAGCCCCTTTCCGTAAAGCTGAATTTGATATCATGTATGGAACTGGTATTTCTAGAACGGGCTGTATTCTCGATATGGGAGAAGATGCCAATATCATTGATAGAGCTGGCTCATGGTACTCTTATGGTGATGTTAGATTAGGGCAAGGTAGAGAAAATTCAAAAGAATTCTTAGCTGAAAACGAGGATATCCTAGAAGAAATAGAACAGAAAATTAAAGTTAAAACCGGACTCTTAGATGAGGACGAGGTAGAGGCCGATATAGAAGTCGAAGATAAAGAGGAAGAGGAAACAGAAGACTAATATTTAACAATATATAATTGTTTTAGACCTGTATATAGATGTATACAGGTTTTTCCTTTCTTGACACATCGTTAAAAAAAAGATAAAATAAAAATGATGTATTTATTAAATAAATATGTTTTAAATTAACCTAGGAGGTGAAAATAATTTATAATATCCTTTTAATAGTAATCATATCCCTTGTCCCGGGATTAATTATTGGTTACTTTATAAGAAAGTTTATTGCTGAAGCCCGGATTCAGTCTGCTGAAGAAGAATCACACAAAATTCTCGAAGAGGCAGAACGGGAAGCAGAATCTAAGATAAGGGAAATAACCCTTGAAGCTAAAGAAAAGGCACAAAAAATTAGAGAAGATGCTAACCGTGAAAGCCAAAAGAGAAGAAACGAACTTCAGCGTCTGGAAGACCGTTTAATGCATAGAGAAGAAACACTGGATAAAAAGAGCGAAGAACTTGAGAAAAAAGAGAAAAAACTGAGAAAACAAGAAAAAGAACTTAAACAAGAAAAAACAGAAGTTGAAGAAATAAAAGAACAAGAGATAGAAAAATTAGAAAAAATATCAAACCTATCTCATAGTGAAGCAAAAGATTACTTATTATCCAAAATGGAAGACGAACTTGATCATGAATATGCAAAAATGATAAAGGAAAAAGAAAGAGAAGCAAAAGAAGAGGCTAATAAAAAAGCCCGTGAAATTATTTCACTAGCAATTCAAAGATGTGCAGGTGATTATGTTTCTGAAACTACAGTGACTGTTGTAGATCTACCTAATGACGAAATGAAAGGTAGAATCATTGGAAGAGAAGGAAGAAATATCAGAGCTTTAGAAAGTCTCACAGGAATAGATCTAATTATTGATGATACTCCAGAAGCAGTAGTTATTTCTGGTTATGATCCAATTAAAAGAGAAATTGCCCGGATTGCTTTAGAAAAATTGATTATAGATGGTAGGATTCACCCCGCAAGAATAGAAGAAATGGTGGAAAAAGCCAAAGAAGAACTTGATAATCAAATTAAAGAAGTTGGTGAACAGGCAACTTTTGACTCTGGAGTACATGGCCTTGATTCTCAACTAGTAAAATATTTAGGACGTCTAAAATTTAGAACTAGTTATGGTCAAAATGTATTGCAACACACTTTAGAGGTTTCCTTTTTAGCTGGAGTTATGGCTGATGAACTCGCAGTAGATTCTACATTAGCAAAAAGAGGTGGCCTGCTTCACGACATTGGTAAGGCAATTGACCAGGAAGTTGAAGGTCCTCATATTGAAATCGGTGTTAACTTGGCAAGGAAACATGGTGAATCTGAAGATGTAATAAATTGTATTGAAGCTCACCACGGTGATGTTGAATTCGATTCTGTTGAATCAGTATTAGTAGCTGCAGCAGATGCAATTTCAGCAGCTAGACCGGGTGCAAGAAAAGAAACACTTGAATCTTATATTAAGCGACTTGAAGAATTAGAAGAAATCGGTAGCTCTTTTGAAGGTGTCGAAAATGCTTACGCAATTCAGGCTGGCCGAGAAATTAGAGTAATTGTTCAATCCGAACAGATCGATGATGTGAAAGCCAGTAAACTTTCCAGAGACATTAAGAAGAAAATTGAAGAAAACCTTAATTATCCGGGACAGATTAAAATTGTTGTTATTAGAGAAACTAGACAAATTAAATATGCTAAATAAATAGGAATATAAAGGCCCTTTAATTAGGGCCTTTTTTAAAATTAATATGATGGAGTATGATCTAAAATGAATATATTATATATTGGAGATATAGTGGGTAGAGCTGGTCGAAGATCAGTTCGAAAACTTTTGAATAAAAAGATAAAAGAACATAATATAGATTTTGTTTTAGCCAATGGAGAAAATGCAGCAGGGGGATTTGGATTAACAGAAAAAACGGCTAAAGAGCTCTATGAGTATGGTATCAACTGTATAACTATGGGCAATCACACCTGGGGTAATAAAGATATTTACGAATTTATAGATACTGATCAGAAATTAATTAGACCTTTAAATTTTAATGAAAGTGTACCGGGCAAGGGTTATTATATTTATGAAGTTGATAATAAAAATATAGCTGTTATTAATCTGATTGGTCAGGTATTCATGGCTGACTATAACTCACCTGTTGAGGCTTTTAATAATGTATATCATCAAATAAATAAAAAGACTAATTACATAATAGTAGATTTCCATGCTGAAGCTACTGGTGAAAAAAGAGCTTTTGCTGAATTGGTTGATGGAAAGGTCTCCTTAGTTGTTGGTACCCATACACATGTACAAACGAATGATGTACAGGTCCTAGAGAAGGGAACAGGTTATATAACTGACCTTGGTTTTTCAGGAGCCTGTAATTCTATTCTAGGGATGAAAAAAGAACAGGTCTTATATAGATTAAAAACTAAAATGCCTAAGAGATTTGAAGTAGGAACAGGCCAAGTACAATTATCCGGTATTTATGCAACAATAAATAAGGATGGATCAACTAAAGCAATCAACTCCTTTATAACAAGGGATTAAGCTCTAAAATATTTCAAATATTTTGCAGGAGTTTTTCTCTTTAATGAGAATATTATAAATACAATTAAATTTAATAATATATAAGGGGGTATTGTAGAAGTGGATGTATTAAAAGTTTCAGCAGATTCTGATCCTAATTCAGTAGCTGGCGCATTAGCCGGTGTACTTAGAGAAGAAGGAAGTGCAGAACTTCAGGCAATAGGAGCTGGTGCCTTAAATCAAGGAGTTAAAGCAGTAGCAATTGCAAGAGGTTATGTAGCTCCCAGTGGTATTGACCTTATATGTATTCCCGCCTTCACTGATATCGAAATTGATGGGGAGGAACGGACTGCCATTAAATTAATTATAGAACCAAGGTAGAAATTGACAAAAACCTGTTTGTCATCTACGGCAAGCAGGTTTTTTTATGTAAAATGAAATTACTGTAAAATAAAGTATTTGGAGGTATTTTATGTTTGCTGACTTACATTTGCACACTACTTATTCGGATGGATCTTATTCCCCGCTGGAATTAGTTAAAAAGGCAAAAGAATTAGATTACTCTGCTATTGCAGTCACTGACCATGATACCGTTGCAGGAATTACAGAAAGTATAAAGGCAGGCCATAGATATAACTTAGAGGTTATTCCCGGTATTGAATTTAACACCTTAATAAGTGGCATAGATGTCCATATCTTAGGTTACTTTATCGAATATAAAAATAAACAGCTCAAAATATTATTAGATAAAATAAGAAAAGAACGTAGAGAAAGAATCGAAAAAATGATAGAATTATTAAAAGAGCTTTATAATTTTAAGATATCATTCGAAGAAATCAAAGAAATATCTGCTAATAATATTTTGGGGAGAGGACATCTTGCGAGATTACTTACAAAAAAAGATTATGTAAATAGTTGGGAGGAGGTTTTTGATAAATATATTGGTAATGGACAACCGGCTTATGTAAATCGAACAAAGATAACTCCCTTTAAGGCTATAGATATTATTAAAAAATCCAACGGGGTACCAGTAATTGCACATCCTGGCTTAATTAAAAATGATAAAACTGTTCAGCAAATTATTAATTATGGAGTAGAAGGATTAGAAGTATATTACCTTGAACATACAGAAAAACAAATTAGATACTACAGAAAGTTAGCCGAAGAAAATTCTTTGCTAATAACCGGAGGTTCGGACTGCCATGGTCCTAGAAATAAAAATGGATTAAGGCTCGGACAAATCCGGTTAGATTACAGCTATCTAGAGAAATTAAAAAAATACAAATCTCACAAAGATGATCGTTCATTTAAGAAGGATTTGTTATCTTAATATAGAATTAGTTTAATTAGGATTAATATTTATGAATTTAAATTATTTTAGGACAAGGAGTGTCAATTAATGTTTAATCAAATTTATAATTTCATTTCACTTGGAGGACCGATGGCTATTCCACTTATCATTTGTTCAATTTTTAGTTTAGCTGTAATAATAGAGAAAGCTGTGTTCTTTTTAAGAAGAAAAGACAATAGTTTAAGACTATTAAAAAGAATCGAACTAAAAGTTGAAAATGATGATATTATTGGAGCCTTAAATGAATTAAAAGGAGAAAAAGGGGCAAATGCAAAATTATTGTCAACCGCACTTTCTCACTATGAAGAAGACCCGGATCGGATTAGAGAAGTCTTACAGGCAGTTGGAGAAGATGAAATCAAGAAAATGGAAAAACATTTACCAGTACTAGATGTAGTAGCTATGATTTCACCTTTATTAGGACTTTTAGGTACCGTACTGGGAATTATTAGTAGTTTCAATATCCTGGGTACCGCTGCTGGTGCAGCTAATCCTGCCCAAATCAGTTCCGGGATAGCTGCTGCTTTAATAAGTACAGCCATGGGATTAGTAATAGCAATCCCGACTGCAATTTTTTATTCCTATTATGTTAATAAAGTTGAGGAAAGATCACACGAAATGAACCTCAGCATGATCGATATAATGGATGTTATCACAGACAGGAGTGAAAGAGATGTTCAAACCTACACATAAAAAGAAAACATCGATAAACATCATTCCTATGATTGATGTTATCTTTTTCTTGTTGGTATTTTTTATGTTGTTTACATCTTTTAGAACTAATCCATATGGAATGGAAATGAAACTTCCCAAAGCTGTTACTGTCACAGAACAACAACAGGAAAATTTCGTTATCAACATAAATGAAGAGGGAGAATTTTTCTATGAAGGAGATAATCTCCCAATAGCAAAGATTAGTGAATTAGCTGAAGAGAAACATCAAAACAACAATAATTTGGTAGTTATAATAAATGCAGATAGTGCTACGAAATATAGTGATATAGTCACAGTAATGGATAGTGTAAGACAGGTTGGAATCTATAATCTTGCACTAGCTGCAGAAAAGAAAGGTAGTTAGGTGGTGTTAATATGATTAATAATGACAGGAACAAATTATTCCTGTATGTAATAATATCATTAATATTCCACCTTCTTGTGTTTTACTTTTTTCCTTTTGGTTTTTTACAGGGGTTTAGTAAAGAAGAGGCCTCTGGCGATAATTTTGGCTATGTACAATATGTTGATTATAGGTCACAAACAAATAATACACAAGAACAACAAAAACCGGAACCTGAAGAGGAGGCCCAGGAAGAACCTGAAGAACCTCAAGAAGAACCGGAACCAGAACCAGAGCCCGAACCTGAACCGGAGCCTGAGCCTGAGCCGGAACCAGAACCAGAAACAGATGATCAAGATATTGAAATTGCTCAAGAAAATGAAAACGAAGAACAAGTGGAAGAAGAAATAGAAACAAATCAAGATCAGGAAGTTATCAGCAGTGAAGAAAGCGATACAGAAATTGAAGTTGAGCAAGAAGAGGAAACTCAGGAAGAACAAAGTTCAGAAGAAACCGAACCAGAACCAGAGCCCGAACCTGAACCGGAACCAGAACCTTCACCCCCACCACCTACAGCAGGAGAATTAATCGGCTTATCTCCGAAACCAGTCTATCCTAAATATCTGGTTAGTGAAGCTCAAAGTGGAGAAGTCGGTTTAGATGTAAAAGTGGACCAAAATGGTGAAGTAGAGGATATAGTTATAACTAATTCTAGCAATATAGATAGTATGGATAGAAATGCTAGATTAACTATAGAAAAGGGCTGGGAATTTAAAAGTTATGAACAGAGATACCAGATAGATATTACAGTAGATTTCAATATTGATGATAGTGGTAATCCCAATGTTGATGTTGAAATTGGAAACGTAAACTTTCTCTAATTTAGTACAGGAGGTTTAATCATTGAAAAAAAGAGAACGCTTATTATTGACTACAATTTTACTCATCTCTTTATTATTTACTTCTTTCATTACATCAGCTCAATCTGATGTTTTTAATGAAGTAGATGATAATGGGAATCTAAGATTGGGTAATGATTATATAGTTATCGTAACAAATCAAGATGAAAACGCTAAAGGGCGCTTTGCGATTGAAACAACTGGAGGAGCTCCCCTGGAAACCGGAGACGAAAACAAACCTTTAGTTTACGGAAGACCTAAGCCCTGGACTTCTTATACTACTCTGAAAGTTAATAATGAAAATTATGTTTTCGGTGGTTCAACTAGAAGAAGAGCAGGAGAAGATGCTAATTATGGGGAAGTAACAGCAGGTCCTGAAGTCGAAGATGATCAAATCTATACAAGTTCTCAAATAGAGGATATAAAAGTAGAACAAATACTATCTATCGTGAAAAGCAGTACCACGGGTTTATTTGATACCGCTCAGATTAAATACCGTTTGGTTAATACAAGTAATCAAGAAAAAGAAGTTGGGCTAAGAATTATGCTCGACACGATGTTAGGTCAAAATGATGGTGCTCCTTTTAGACTTGCTGATAATGCAGTGACTACTGATAATTTATATCTAAAGGACGAACTTCCAATTTTTTGGCAGGCTTTTGACAGCATAGCTAATCCTACGGTAACTTCTCAGGGTACTTTCAAAGGACCCGGGGTTACTGCTCCAGATAAAGTTTATTTTTCTGACTGGGGAAGTCTAGCAGATGGGGACTGGAATTTTGATTTCAATCCAGGCGAAGAATTCGTTCGTGAAGGTGAGTATGAAATTGACAGTGCAATCGCTATAATGTGGGAACCGCAAATCCTTGAACCCAATCAAGAAGTAACATATGTTACAAATTACGGACTGGGGGGAATTAAAGTAGTACCAGGATTATTGGCATTAGGAGTTACTTCACCTGCAGAATTTACATTTGATGAAAATAATCAATATTTCCCTGTAGTAGCATATGTAGAAAACACTTCAGAAATTAACGCTGAAAACGTTGAAGTAGAAATCGAACTACCAGAACAATTTGAAGCTCGCGAAAATTCTGTCAAAGAAATTGGTGATATAGAATCAAATGATACAACCCAAGTTAATTGGGAAGTTGGAACCACAGGTGGAGAAGTACCAGGCAAGATAACTTATACAGTAAAGGTAACCGCAGATAACACAGACTCCAATGAAGTTCAAAGAGAGATAACTTTTGTTGGCCCACCAGTAATTGAAGCTAATATCACATTAGATGAAAATTTAAGAAAAGAAAAAGGTAAAATACTTCCAAACCCATTTGATTTAAAGGTTAAGTTAACTAATATAGGTGGTTCTACCTTATTTGATGCAAAGACAGAATTATCTTTACCACCTGGTCTAACTTTTTCTGAAAAAGAAGTTAGTAAAAAGTATTTAGGTTTTTTACAAAGTGGAGAAAGTGTTGATGTTAATTGGTCTGTTAAAGTCTTAAATGTAACTGGAGAAATGCCTTACTCAATAAATGTAGAGGGTCTAAATGAATACAGTGATACCATCCGTAAAGATTTGGATATTCCTAAATTAGAACCATTTGTTTATTTAGACAAAGTAGAATACAGTGAAAATTATCAAACCTACAATATAATAGGAGAAAATCTTTCAGAATTAAATAGGATGGAACTAACATTAGACTATGATCCTAGTGCATATGGTATTAATTATATATTCCCGGGCGATATGTTTGTAAAAAATGACAAAATTGTACTCTGGGAAGACCCAATTACTTCTGATGGTGAAATTCAATTCGAGGAGACCCTCCCTGATTCTGCAAGTTCTGGAATTATAGGGACTATACAGTTTAGTAAAAAGAACGAAAATCAACTTAATTTGGAAATAAATGAACTTACAGCATACGATGATGAAAATAATGAAATCGATATTATTTTTGAAAATTTAAAGGAGGAATAGTTTTAAGATGAAGAGATTTAATAGTAGTTTAATAGTTCTAACCTTGATATTTATAATGCTGTTCTCAATCTCTACCTTTGGTGCTGAGATGAAGGACGTCCCCGAAAGCCACTGGGCTTACGAAAGTGTAAACTTTCTAGTTGAAAAAGGGTATTTTTCCTTATATGAAGATGACACTTTTAAGGGCACAAATAAGGTGAGCAGATATGAGTTGGCTGAAATTATTGCTAGAATGCTTAGGGATACTGCTGCAGGTGAAACCGAAATGAGTGATGAAGATGTAGATACTTTAAGAGAATTATCTCTAGACTTTAGAGATGAACTAGTTGATATAGCCAATAAACAAAATGCTTTCTCGGAAAATCTCAATAAGGTACAAAAGAAAAATGTTATCCAAGACGAAGAAATAGGAAATACAAATGAAAAAATTACAGAGGTACAAGAAGAAGTAAGTCAAATTATTGATGAAATTGCTACTCAAAGGGATAAAATTGATACTCTCAATGAATTAAATAATAGGGTAGAGACCTTAAGCAATAAAGTAAACACGCTGGAAGAAGATTTAAGAACAACAAATGAAGAAGTTGCTGAAAAAGATCAAAAAATAGAAGAACTAAGAACTGAATTACAGGAATCTGATATACAAGAATTAAGAGATGAAAATTCTGCTTTAGAATCCAAAGTTACCTCACTTCAAGATAGATTACAGGAATTACAACAAAATGTAAATGATAACAATGAGCAATTAACTGAATTAACCAGTTCTGAAGAAGACAGTGAATTTAAAGCAGGCAATACTACATTATACTTAGGTGCTGCAGTTCTTTTAGCACTACTATTAGGAACCTAAAATGAAAAACTTAATAATAAAATCAACTTCTATATTAATGATTATACTATTAGCAGTAATGATCAACTCAATTATTTTTACCAATCCTTTGCTTACTACTAAAGCAGAAGCAGCAGGTCTAGAAAAAAGTGATATTGTAACCGGTCTGGGAATAGCATTTGTCTTATACCTGTTATTTGAATCCACTGATAATGATGATTTAGTTGAATCTGAAATCGATGAATCTGAGCTCAATAATGATCGGGATTATGACATTGAAATCGATTCAATAAACTTAAAACTACTAGCAAAGATAATTCACGCAGAAGCTAGAGGGGAGTCTTTTGAAGGCCAGGTTGCTGTAGGTGCAGTTATTGTTAATAGAATGGAAAGTTCAGAATTTCCTAACACAATTGAAGAGGTTTTATATCAATCAAATCAATTTCAAAGTGTTGCTAATGACCAATTTGATTTACATCCAAATCAAACTGCTTACCGTGCTGCGAGAAGAGCAATCGATGGAGAAGACCCTTCAAAGGGTGCCTTGTTTTTCTTTAACCCTAAAAAGTCTAAAAATCCTGAAGCTTTCGAACGTTATGAAGTCACAGTAAGGATCGGTAATCACGTATTTGCAAAATAAAAACTTAATATATATTTTAAAAAAAGCATGTAAACTATTAAAAATTTACATGCTTTTTTTACTTCTTCATACTTCCGGGCAAATAAATTTGTAAAAATTTACAAAAGGAAACTATTGGGCTTTATTTAATATATTAAATTGAATAAGGTAGAAATAAAATATTTAAGGGGGTAAATAATTATATGTTAAAACGCAAAAAAGGATTATTAGTATTAACTTTATTCTTAACACTAACCCTTGCTTTAACAGCAAGCACACAAGCTGAAGTAAAAAACATGATAGTATTGGTTGGTGATGGATTAGGTCAGGGACAAATTGACATGACTAGATACATGGCCGAAGGAAAAGATGCTCAATTAGAATTAATGAAAATGCCAAATGTAGGCCTTATGATGACAAGTTCTACTGAAGGAGTAGCTGATTCTGCAGCAGCTGGTACCGCAATGGCAACTGGTGAGAAAACAGAAAATGGTATGGTAGCTATGTCACCAAGTGGTGCTGAATTAGATTCAATTCTAGATTACGCTGAATCACTTGATAAGTCTTCTGGAATTATAAGTACCAATAAAGTTACTGATGCAACTCCTGCTGCATTCTCTGTTTCTGCTGAAAGTAGAGACAATGAAGTAGCAATTGCAAAAGCAATATTAGACAATGACGTAGATGTTGTACTTGGTGGTGGCGCAGATGAATTCACTGAAGAAGAAGATGTTATAGCAATAGCTAAAGGTATGGGTTATGAATATGTAACAGATCAGGATGAACTGGCAAAAGCACAAGCTTCAAATGATAAATTATTAGGCTTATTTCATGGTTCATACATGAATTATAAGCTTGATCGTGATGAATTGAATTCAAACGAGCCTTCCTTAAAAGAAATGACTAAAAAAGCAATTGACGTTCTTTCCCGTGATGAAGATGGTTTCTTCTTAATGAGTGAAGGGGCTCGTATTGACCATGCAGCCCACGCAGCAGACGTTCCGGGCGTTGTTACTGAAACTCTCGAATTTGACGAAACAGTTGAATATGCTGTAGATTGGGCTGAAGAAAATGGAGATACCATGGTCGTAGTAGTCGCTGACCATGAAACTCTCGGCTTCTCAGTTACAGAACCAATTAATAAAGAAGCCTTGATGGATATCGAAGTATCCCCAGAATACATGGCAGGAGAAATGGTGGCAAAAGAAGATGAACCTGGGATGACAATCGAAAGTATAAAAAATGTATTCTCTGAATATGCTGATATTGAATTAAGCGATCAAGAAGCTAAAGAATTTAATGAATCAATAGTAGATAATGATGGAAATATGTATTATTCCTACTTGATAGGTTGGGAAATCGGTTCTGTAATTGCATCAGAATATGGTGTTGGTGTTGTATCTTCCGAAATTAGAGCTGATTCTTCAACCGGTGGACATACACTTAACTCAGTTCCTATCTTTGCATACGGTCCAGAAACTGATGCATTTAATGATGTATTAGATAACACTGAATTCCATGAAGTACTATTTAATGCATTTAAACCTGGAAATTAAGATTCTCTAACTACTATAATAACAGAAAAGGGGGATTTACCCCCTTTTTTTGATATATTTGTAAAATATACTTGACATTATGTATATTATGCTTTACAATATATACTGTAAATATTATATTTTTCTTTTTAAAATATTTACTAAAAAATATTAAAAAAGAAACATATGAAACAACGTGAAAATTATTTCCTATTATAGTCGGAGTATCAGTAGGATTCAGCATATTTATAGGTGGTTTTATAATTCCCCTTGTTGTAGTAGGAATAGGAGTTCCTTTCATAATGTGGTCGAAAACCCAGGTAGAAGAAGTAATTGAAGATGAAAGAGATAAAATTATCGGAAGAAAAGCTTTAAGAAATGCTGTTGTTGTTTTTTCATTAGTGGGAACAGTAATAGGCCTTTGGTTATATATAGATGGGGGAGAAATTCAAATGATTATCTCTCACACTCTCCTTAGTAGTATCTCATTAATACTTATTTTATATATATTATTTTTTGCCTATCTTGAAAGAAAAATGTAGGTGGATCTATAATGAAAAACAAACTTAAAGTTTTCAGGGCAAGATATGATTTAACACAGCAGGAATTAGCTGAGGAAGTCGAGGTAACTAGACAAACTATAATTTCAATAGAAAAAGAAAGATATGAACCATCTTTAACATTAGCATTTAAGTTAGCTGATTTTTTCGATGTAAGAATAGGGGATATCTTTATTTTTGAAAAAAATAGAACTTAATAAGAAAAGAGGAATAAACCTATAGAAGGCATATTCCTCATTCTTGTTTATAACAACTATTGTTTTTATTTTTCTATATTCTCTTTTTCTCTTTCAATTTTAGGTAATTTATATACATCTTTAATGTTATCAGAATCATCATATTCTTTAATTTTATACATATAACCAGGCAATTGAGTTTCAGAAATATCACTTACCTCTAATCCTATCATCTTATTTTCTTCAGTAACCACTAACAATTTATCCTCTTTATCAGCTAAGAACATGGAATACATCTCATAACTACCTGATTTGGATGTATTTCTTCCTTTACCGTTTCTATTTTGTTTAGTAAAGTTTTCAACAGCAATCTTATTAGTTTTTCCGTCAGAGGAAATAGAAACCAAATAATCATAATCATCTACCTTATCCATAAAAATTGCTTTATTGTTATCAAGTTTTATACCAGAACTTCCCATCGTATAACGACCTGTGCTGCTTACTGAATCCTCTTCAAACCTTATGGTTTTACCATTATCAGTACCTATGATAAGGTCGTTACCTCCTTTACTTTTTATGAGATCTATAACTTTATCTCCTTTTTCTAACTTAATAGCTTTTATTGAAGAATAATTGGAATCATATTCTTCCCCAAGTGTCCTTTTAACTTTACCATGTTCCGTTAAAATATCAATATATTCTTTTTTTAATTCATCATTTAGGCAGAGCACTTTAACCACAGATTCATTCATAGGAATTTTTAAATACTTATTTAATGGTTCTCCTGTTGATAATCCGTGATGTTCTTCAATATCATGTATCGATAAAGTATAGACTTTACCACCTTCAGTGAAAAACAACAGTTTGTCATAAGAACTACCTCTCATTAATTCAAGAATATAATCATTTTTAGAGGACCGCATGTTGCTTTCCTCAGAGTTTCTTTTGATGTTCTGTCTAAGTGAATAGGAGATAACAGCTTCTTTTTCTTTTATTAGGTCCTGTTTAGTGATCACTGCTTTGTTCTCATCAGTTGTAATTTCAGTTCTTCTTTCATCTCCAAATTTCTTTTTTACTTCCTTAATTTCATCTATAATTACTTGATTTAATTTTTCTTTACTACCCAAGATTGCTTTTAAATCTTTTATATTATCTTTTAATTCTTTAACCTCAGATTCAAGTTTCTCAATTTCCATACCGACTAACCTTCTAAGCTGCATATTTAAGATGGCTTTTGCCTGATCATCTGAAATATCTAGTTCATCAATTAATTTTTTATGGGCTTGATCGGCGGATTCAGAACTTCTAATTATAGAGATTACTAAATCTAATTTATGAATTGCTTTCATTAAGCCCTTTAATAGATGAAACCTTGATTGTAATTGTTCAAGTTCAAACTCAGCTCTCTTGGTAATAACATTTTTCCTAAAACGAATAAAATATTTTAGTATTTTCAAAAGACTCATTACTTCCGGCTTATTATCAATTAAGGCTAAGAGATTAATCCGATAACTATTCTGGAGACGGGTATATTTATATAGTCTGTTAAGGACGATATTAACATCTGCACCCTGTTTTAACTCAACAACAATACGTAACCCTTCCTTATCGGTTTCATCGCGTAGATCCCTTATTTCTTCCAATTTACCTTTACTAATATATTTAGCAATTTCTTCGATTAATTTAGATTTATTAACCTGGTAAGGTATTTCCGTGATCACAAGTTGTTTATGTCTACCGACATTTTCAACTTCAGTTTTTCCTCTAACATTAAGTTTGCCTTTACCTTTTTTATATGCTTCTTTAATACCCTCATTTCCAACGATCGTACCTCCAGTTGGAAAGTCAGGACCAGATATATATTTATCAATTATTTCATCAATCGTAAGTTCTGGATCTTTGACCAATCCTATAATCGCATCTGTAACTTCATTTAAATTGTGAGGTGGGATATCAGTACTCATCCCGACTGCAATTCCACTTGATCCATTGATCAATAGATTGGGCACCCGGGAAGGAACCACATCAGGTTCTTTTAGAGTTCCATCAAAATTATCACTGAAACTAACAGTTTCTTTTTTAATATCCTTAAGAATATATTCAGACATCTCGGTTAATTTTGCCTCAGTATATCTCATAGCGGCGGGAGAATCTCCATCAACTGAACCGAAATTACCGTGTCCATCTACCAGAGGATACCTTTGATTGAAATCTTGAGCCATTCTTACCATTGCATTATAAACTGTTTGATCACCATGAGGATGATATTTACCTAACACTTCACCCACAATTCTGGCTGACTTTTTGTGGTCCTTATCATGAGTCAACCCTAATTGTTGAGCTGCATAGAGAATCCTTCTATGAACCGGTTTTAAACCATCTCTAACATCAGGTAGAGCACGAGACACAATTACGCTTAAAGAATAATTCAAATAAGCTTCTTTCATTTTTTCTTCAATTGCGATAGAGGAAATTTTTTCAGACATAATATACCCCTTTCAAAAGTATAGTGTAGAATAATAATAAAAATTAAAATAATAAAATAAATTCGCTTTTTAAAATTATATTTCACAATATGTATTCTATTTGATATTATACCATGTAGTCATATTATTGCAAGAATAGGTGGCAAATACTCGATCTGTTTGTTATAATAATAATGGTCACATTAAGAAAGGGTGAATGTTAATTGGACTTATTTGACAAAGACAGATACAATGCAGACAAAATTGAAGTATTAGAAGGTTTAGAAGCGGTCCGAAAAAGACCAGGTATGTATATCGGTTCAACCGGTATTAAAGGACTACACCATCTTGTATGGGAAGTAGTTGATAATAGCATCGATGAATTTCTAGCAGGATTCGGTGATGAAATCAAAGTAACTGTTCATCAAGATAACCGGGTCAGTGTTGAAGACTGGGGTAGAGGTATCCCGGCTGATGTTCATAAAGAAACAGGCCGTCCGGCTGTGGAAATAGTTTTAACCACTCTACATTCAGGAGGAAAGTTTAATAATAGCAGCTATAAGGTAGCTGGTGGTTTACACGGAGTTGGTGTTTCAGTTGTTAATGCTTTATCTGAAGAATTAGTAATTGAAACCCACTGGCAAGGTCACAAATATATACAGACCTATCAAAAAGGGTTACCAGTAAATAATCTTTCAAAAGAAGGAAAAACCGATAAAACAGGTACCGTTATTACCTTTAAACCAGACAGTGATATTTTTGATACCACTAATTTCAAATTTGAGACTTTAGCTCATAGATTCAAACAATCAGCATATTTAAATAAAGATTTGACCTTGATATTGGAAGATAAAAGAAATGATAAAAAAGAAAGGTATCAATATGATGGAGGGATCAAGGCCTTTATAGATTATCTTAATAAAAACAGAGAACTATTACATAAAGACATCGTCTATAATCAAGAAACTATTGAAGAATATGAAATTGAATTTGCAATTCAGTATAATCAGGGATATTCCGAAAGAATATTTTCTTATGCTAATAATATAAACACCGTTGATGGAGGCTACCATCTAACCGGCTTCAAATCAGCTTTAACAAAGGCAGTCAACAATTTTGCAAAAAAGAATAATTTACTTCCTAAAAATGTTAATGGTCTAAGCGGCCACGATGTACGGGAAGGAATAACTGGAGTAATTAATGTAAAACTTCCTAATCCTCAATTCGAAGGCCAAACTAAATCAAAACTTGGTAACAGTGAGTTAAGAAGCATCGTTGAAAAAAGCGCTTATGACTATTTAAGCCTCTATCTAGACACAAACCCGGAATTAGGCAAAGCAGTTGTAAATAAAGCACTTAAATCAGTAAGGGCCCGGCAAGCTTCTAAAAAAGCCCGTGAGTTGACCAAAAGAAAATCAGTTCTTTCTTCAAGTTCTCTCCCCGGTAAACTTGCTGACTGTGCAAGTAAAAAAGCTGAAAACAGTGAAATATTTATTGTGGAGGGTGACTCAGCTGGTGGCTCTGCTAAACAGGCGAGAAACCGTCATAATCAGGCTATACTGCCCCTAAAGGGTAAAATACTTAATGTAGAGAGAGCTCGCCTTGATAAGATCTTAAACAATACTGAGGTAGCTTCTATAATAACTGCCTTGGGTACAGGTGTAGGAGAAGACTTTGATCTAAGTAATTTAAGATATGAAAAGATAATAATTATGACAGATGCTGATATCGATGGTGCTCATATTTCCACCTTAATCTTAACTCTATTCTACCGCTACATGCAGGATTTAATAGAAGAAGGTCATGTATTTTTGGCAAGACCTCCCCTCTATAAAGTATCTTATCGAAAAAATAGTCAGTATATATTCAATGAACAGGGTTTAGAAGAATACAGAGCAGAACATGGTTCTGGTAATTTCAGTATCCAGAGATATAAAGGTCTCGGTGAGATGAATCCTGATCAATTATGGGAAACCACAATGTCTCCTGAAAGCAGAAAACTGCAAAAGGTGGAAATTAATGATGAAATTGAAGCAGATGATGTATTTACAAAATTAATGGGATCTAATTCCAAACTAAGAAAGAAATTTATCTTTAAAAATGCTGATTTAGCAACCGAAATTGATATTTAAATATAATATTCCCACAGTTTTAGCTAAATTATAGGAATATGTTTATATATATGCTTTTACAATATATTGCTTTAATTTACTTGGTATCGCATTTAAAAAAGAGAAGGAGAGGAGAGTAAAAAATGAAAAGATATCTGTGGATACCCCGGGTCCTAAGCATAATTTTCATTATTATCTTATCTCTTTTTGCATTGGATGTTTTTTCAATGGAAACCTCAATATTCCAACAAATTGGAGGTTTTCTAATCCAGCTTACACCACCGGTAATTCTATTAATAATTCTAATTTTCTTTTGGAAAAAACCTTTATACAGCGGTTTGTCATATATTTTATTAGGTATAATTTTCGCTTTATTTTTTAATGCATATAGTAATATTTACAGCTTATTAATATTATCAATAGTACCAGCTGGTCTAGGAATCCTTTTTATCATTTTTAGAAAAACGTCAGTTAAAAAATAATTTTTTCAATTCTTGGGAGTTGAACCCGTAATGCCTTTAAAAAGTTGAAAGAATAATAATTTTTATTCAGTTAGAAAAAATAGAGTGTTTATTCATAATAATTAACATATATTTTATGAAATATTGTGAGTAAATATGTATTTATTATAATTTTCAAAATTTTATTGACAATTAAAAAACAGTGTGATAAATTATAGTTAGACGTGGGGTATCCCACTTATCCACTGTATACTCAGGAGAGGATATTAAATGGATATTAATATAAACAAGAATGGACACATACCTTTATATTTTCAAATTCAAGAATATTTTAGAAAAAAAATTGAAAAAAACGATATAAAACCCGGTACTCAACTACCTACGGAAAGAGAATTAAGCGATGAATTAGATGTGAGTAGAGTTACTATTAGAAAAGCCATAAGAGGTTTAATAGCTGAAGGTTTATGTGAGAAAAAAGTTGGAAAAGGGATTTTTGTATCAGATGAAAAAATTCCTATAAATGTACATGAATTAGAGGGTACAACAAATTTACTTAAAAAAGTTGCTAATGAAATGAAAACAATAGAAAACGAGAAAAATATTATAGAAGTTAATAAAAAATTTCAAAATATATTTGATTTAAATAGTAATAATAAAGTCTTATACTTAAAACGAATAAGATATATTGATAATTCTCCAGTTATTTTAGAACATACTTACCTACCAATCAACAAATACCCTAATATTCAAGAATATGATTTTAGTAATTCACTATATGAAATTCTTGAAAGGGACTATAATATAATTCCTGATAAATCTAGAGGTTCTTTCAACATATTAATGGCAAAAGAAGAAGAAGCAAGACTGCTGAATGTTCAATTAAATACTCCATTATTAGTTAAAAAAGCAACTGTTTTTTCAAAAAAAGGTCAGGCCATAGAATATAATAGATCTGTATATAGATCTGATAAATTTAATTTTTTAGTTAATTCAAAACTCATTGAATAAAAATAAGTTTTTTTGCTTTTTTAGTGGGTTACCCCACAAGTCCATAATAAAAATATTTACATATGGGGTGTTAAAATGAAAGTTATTGGCATCGGAGATAACGTAGTTGATAAATACTTACATCAAAATAAAATGTATCCTGGAGGTAATGCACTCAATTTTGCTGTTTTTGCAAAAGAATTAGAAGTTAGTTCTTCATATATAGGTGTTTTTGGCACCGATAAGGCTGCCCATCATATAAAAACTGTGTTGAACCAATTTAATATTGATATTTCACATTGTCGTACTTATGAGGGGGAAAATGGTTTTGCTAAAGTTAATCTAGAAAATGGAGACCGTGTTTTTGTAGGGAGTAATGGTGGAGGGGTATCTAAAAAATATCCATTAAAAATTAATAAAGAAGATCTATCTTTTATAAATGAGCATAAACTAATACATAGCAGTTGTTTTAGTTTTATAGAAAATGAACTCTTTAAACTCAAGGAATTAAATATCCCAGTTTCTTATGATTTTTCTAAAAATCATAGTAATAGTTATTTGAGCAAAGTCTGCCCAAATATAGACTATGCATTCTTATCATGTGGTCATCTAAGTGAAAAGAAAACCAAAGATAAATTAAAAATGGTTATTAATAAAGGTTGTAAACTGGCAGTTGCAACACGAGGAGTTAAAGGAGCAATCTTATTATATAAAAACAAATTTTATTTCCAAAAGGCAAATAGAATAGAACCTCTCGATACATTAGGTGCAGGTGATTCATTCATAACTGCACTATTACTAGAAATCCTAAAAAGTTCCAATATCAATGAGGAGGTGATTTCTCGGGGGTTAAAAAAGGCAGCAAAATATTCTGCTAAAACATGTTTAATTAATGGCGCCTTTGGTTATGGCAAAAAAATTAATTAGGAGGATGGAAAATTGAGTAAAAAATTAATAATTTTATCTGTTGTGTTTTTATTAGTCATGACTTTTTCTTTATCTATTGGAGCAGAAGAGGTTACTTTAAAGTTTCTTCATAGGTGGACCCAAGAACCTGATAATACATTTTTTGAAGAAGTAGTTGCAAATTATGAAGAACAAAATCCAGATGTCAATATAGATATGCAAGTAGTATCTAATGATCCATTTAAGGAAAAAATAAAGATAATGTTAGGTAGTGAAAATGCTCCTGACGTATTTTTTACATGGCCCGGAGAATTTACAAATCGTTTTATTAGAGCTGGTCAAGTGATGGATATCACTCCATATATGGAAGATGGTTGGGGCGATGAACTAATTGATTCAGTAGTTGAACCTTTTAAATATGAAGATAAAATTTATGGGGCACCTTACAGATTAGATGCCAAAGTATTCGTGTATAACAAAAAAATATTTGAAGAAGTAGGTGTAGAGGAACCTAAAACATTTGATGAATTTTTAACAGTACTTGATAAGATTAAAGAAGCGGGTTATACTCCAATTGCTTTCGGAAATAATGCTCCATGGGCAGTCTCACATTATATAGGACAATTAAATGCTTATTGTGTACCATATGATGAATATCAAGAAGACTTAGATCCTGAAAAAGGAGATTTTTCACACCCAGGCTATGAATTAGCATTAGAAAAGTATAGTCAACTTACTCCTTATTTTAATGATAATGCCAATTCAATACGACATGATGAAGCAAGAACTACATTATTCAATGGACAATCAGCAATGATGTATTTAGAAATCATTGAAATACCAACCATCGAAAGTGAAGCTCCCGATGAATTTAAAAATAACTATGATGTATTTGTAATGCCTGAAATACCTGAAGGAGAAGGAGACCCTAATGCATTATTAGGTTATCCTGAAGGTTTCGTAATTTCTTCTAATACTGATCATCCAGAAGAAGCAGTGAAATTTTTGAGATATTTAACAGGAAAAGAAGTCGGACAAAAAGAAGCTCAAGATTTAGGATTTGTAAATGGTGTTAAGAATGTTGTAAGTGAAGGTGATATTAAAGACTCTATCTATAATACTACACAACTAGTATTAGAAACAGAACGTTTAGTAAACTGGTTTGACTCCTCTTTACATGCTGAAATATGGAGTGTAGCAGGTAGTGAATTACAGAAATTAACTGATGACGTAACTACACCTGAAGATGCTATAGAAAGAATAAGAGAAGAAGCAAAAGATGTAAGGGATCAATTTTAATTAAACCAGAAAAGCCATTGGATAGCTTATAAAAAATTTATCCAATGGCTTTCTAAAAGGAATGATTATTGTGTTTAAAAATAAATATGCTCCTTACCTTTTTGTTATACCAGCATTAGTCTTCATTTTGATTTTTGTATATATACCAATAGTACAAAATTTTTATTTCAGCTTTTTTAGAATGAATAGTTACTCACCTGGCCAAAAATTTATTGGATTGGATAACTTCAAAGATATATTCCAAAATGAAATATTTTATACTGCAATTGTAAATAATACTTGGTATGCAGTAATCTCTTTAATTTTTCAAGTAGGACTAGGTTTAATTCTAGCTATAATTTTAGAAAGCAAATTGTTAGGTAAAGAACGTAAATTTTTTAGAACCATATATTTTATTCCCTCTGTCATTGCAATTGCTGCAGTAGGTCTCATGTTTTATTACATTTATAATCCTAATATGGGGTTGCTAAATGCAGTAATAAATTTATTTACCGAAGGTAATTTTAATTATTCCTGGTTAGGTAATCCAAATACTGCAATTTTTTCAGTAATTGCCATGAGTCAATGGCAGTTTACAGGGTATATAATGATTCTCCTGATAGTAGCAATCCAAAAAATCCCACAAGAACTCTACGAAGTAGCTGAAATTGATGGAGCTTCATCATTTCAAAAAGCAATATATGTTACTATTCCACAAATTAAAGAAATGATAACAGTAACTACTGTAATAACCGTTATTGGAGCATTTAAATTATTTACTGAAATATTTGTGACTACTCGAGGAGGTCCTTATGATACCACCCAGGTTTTGGGAACTTTTATGTATAAAACAGCATTCTTCTATGACAAGATGGGTTATGCTGCAGCTATCGCTGTAATTATATTCTTTATCACATTTACTGCCTCAATAATACAAATAAAACTGGTCAACCGAGGAGAGGATTAATATGGAGGGATTAGGATGAAAAATAAAACCACTAAATTACGATTTTTACAAAAGACAATTATTTTTATCCTGTTAATTATCCTTGCAATACTAGTTCTATATCCTATGTATTGGGTAATAATAAGCTCACTAAAAACCAACAATGAATTCTTATCAAGTCCTTTATCATTCCCTACTAAGTTAAAATTTGATAATTATATAAATGCTTGGCAGCAAGGGTTTCAAATATATTTTTTAAATAGTGTTTTGATCAATATTGTTTCAGTAGTCTTAACTGTAAGTGTAGGGGCTGCTTGTGCATATGGGCTTGCCAGATTTAAATTCAAGGGTAGAAATATAATATTTTATTCTATACTCGCAGGTTTGTTACTATCTCCTCAAGTTGCAGTTTTACCTTTATACAAGTTGTTAGTTAAATTAAATCTCTACAATACTTATTTTGCTTTAATTTTACCTTATGTAAGTTTTAGGCTGCCTTTTGCTATCTTTTTAATGAGATCATATTTCATTTCAATACCACGTGAAATAGAAGAATCTGCTTATATTGATGGTTGCAATTCTTTTACAACATTTATAAAAATTGTTTTACCTATAAGTAAACCCATAATTGCATCTGCGGCCATCGTAACTTCTAGATTCTTTTGGAATGAATTTTTATTTGCTCTAATCTTTATTGAAGATAGCTCTAAATATACTATTCCAATTGGACTATCACATTTTAGAAGTGCACTCGAAACAAATTACACAGGAATGTTGGCAGGAATAACAATAGCTGCTTTGCCAATGGTTATTTTATTTCTAATAATGCAGAAACAGTTTATTAAAGGGTTAACAGCTGGTAGTGTTAAAGGCTAAATTAATTAAAATTAATATAGGAGTGATAAGAAAATGGACAAAGAAAAAATTAAAATTTATCAAAAGATGATCAAAAAAGGGATTAATCAACGGAAAAATATTGAAGACACAATGAAAGAAATTTTAGGAAAAGATATAAAAAACATATTTTTAGTTGGCTGTGGAGGATCTCTTGCAGTCATGAACCCACTTAAGTATATATTAGAAACAAATTCTTCTTTACCAACTTATATTTATAATTCAAGTGAATTTTTAGCTATAAAACCTAAAAATTTCAATGAAGATTCTCTAGTAATTACTTCATCTTATAGTGGAAAAACAAAAGAAACTGTAGATTCTTCTAAATATGCTAAAGAAGTCGGGGCAATTACTATTGGGTTTACTGGTGAAGCTGATTCTCCCTTAGGTAAGAGTGTCGATTATGTTTTTGCTAATAAAGCTGATGAAGGTGTAACAGATTCAAAAATGATAATGTTATACCAAATAATATTCAATATCTTAAAATATAAAGATGACTATAAATATTATGATGAAATGATGGAAGTAATGGATAAGCTACCTGAATTGTTAGTTGATGTTAAATATAAAGTAGAAGATAGGGCCGAAAAATTTGCGGCGAATTACCAGGATGCAGACTTTTTTATGACATTAGGAGCAGGACCGTTATGGGGAATGGCATATACTTATGCAACATGTATCTTGGAAGAAATGCAATGGATTCACGCCCAACCTGTACACTCAGGTGAATATTTCCACGGTGCTTTTGAAATAGTAAGAGAAGATACCAATCTAATATTATTCAAAGGAGAAGACAAGACCAGATCTCTTGCAGAAAGAGCAGAAAAATTTTCTGAAAAGTATTCAAATAATTTGATAATTATCGATACAAAAGAATTTGAATTACCAGGAATACCCTCTAAATTTAGAGGATATTTTTCACCATTATTTGTTTCTTCTATAATGGATGTATTCTCAAAAAAATTAGCTGACAAAAGAGACCACCCCCTAGAAACAAGAAAGTATATGGGTAAAGTAGAATACTAACTAATTGTGTTAGGCGGTGTATTCTTCCCCCCGAAGATTACACTGCCTTACTAATTTTAGAGGATGAATTCTAATGAAAGATAATAATGTATATAAAAAAAATTACTTTTATCTAATTATAGAAGGTATATTTTTTGATGTAGGTTTTGTGTTTTTTGATCCCACTACAATTTTACCATTATTAATGAATAGACTTACTGGCTCTTCTTTACTAGTAGGTCTTTTGGTTATGGTTAGATATCTTGGAGCGGGAATATTTTCTCTATTAGCAGGAAATTGGAATAGATCTTTAAAATATAAAAAATCTTTTTTAATAAAATATAGTGCTTTATCTAGACTACCCATTTGGTTGTTAGGTTTGTACTTAATATTTTTTCAAAATGATAATGTAATATTTATCGGTTTATTTATAATATTAATTCAAACCCTTTTTTGGTCGGGTGATGGGGGAATTTCCACTGCCTGGATTGATGTAGTAGGAAAAACCATTAACCCTTATCAAAGAGGCAAGTTTTTTTCAATAAGACAAATAACATCCGGCATAATAGCAATTTTTGCAGGTTATTTGATTAAGTACATACTTTCTTTAGAAAGCTTAAGCTTTCCTGTAAATTACGGTATTATTATAACTATTGGAGCATTCATATATACTTTATCAGTACTTATGTTCTTTGGTATTCAAGAAAGACCCAGTCAAATAAAACCAAAAGAAAATTTAAAAGATTTATTTAAAAATATCACCTTTTATTTTAAAAATAACAAAGCATTCTCTAAATCAATGGTTGTTTTGGGTTTTAGTATGTTAAGTTCGATTAGTTTACCCTTTTATATAGTATATGCAAAAAATATTTTTCAAATAAAAGATAGCGCGGTAGGAATTTTTATTATTGTACAGATAATCGGTAAAATTACCGGTGGTTTAATATATGGTATAGTGGGGGATAAATACGGCCATCATAAATCTATATTAATTTATTCAATATGTACCACAAGTGTTCCTGTTATTGCAATTTTATCTGGTACATTCTTTGTTGATTATATTATTTTTACTTATTCTTTACTTTTCTTGATGCTTGGATTTTTTATGAATGGTTGGCCAATATTTTTTAATTATATGATAGATACTGTTAATAATAAAGACAGGTCCTTATATGCAGGACTAGTTAATGTAGTTAAAATACCTGCTTCCTTAGCTCCATTTGCAGGAGGAATAATAGTGAAACATTGGGGATATTCCCCTATGTTTTTAATAGCGTTATTATTTTCTTCTATTGGACTCTACTTTGCAACAAAACTCCCTGACAAAAGAACTTAGTTTTCTCTAAGAATATTATTTGAAGGGAATTATATAAAATCTTTAGTATAAATAACGTGACATTATTTTTATTCTTCAACATAACATTTGAAGAATTTTTTCATTTAAATTAAAATGTAATTAACAGAAGAAAATATGGGATATTAAAATGAATTATTAAAAAAATTTATATCTGTTTTAGTAATAATACTTTTAGGGTTACGGGCTGCAAATTTCACACATCTATTTTTCCTCGTAATTGGCCAGCTCTCAATAAATATTATAGATCATTTTACAAACAGCATGTCATTGATATTTATTCCGGCTATTGGAGGTTAAATTGTTGTTTTTTTATTAAAATATGGGACCTTAACTGCTAAAGGACATGAGATACCATTCCTTATCTCTTCATTTAAATCTAATAAACAAGGGTTAACTTAAAAAAATCTGTATTATGAAAGTTTAGCCACTACTTTTACTGTAATTTCAGGAAGTTCAGTAGGGCTAGTAGGTCCAATTATTGAACTTACTACAGGAATTTCAGATATTAATGGTGGCTATTTAAATTTTGAATTAGAAAATTACCAAATCCTAATAGGAAGTGCAGCGACAGCAGGTTTCTCAGCGGTTTTTATGGCACCTTTTGCAGCTCCCATATTTTCATTATAGGTAATACCTAAATCTGGTCTCTTAAAAATATATTTTATACAATAGTAGCCTCATTTTCGAGTTTTATTGTAATGAATTTAATCATTTCACCAACTGTTTTGGAGAAGAACCTTATTTTCCAAATTATTTAACAAAGATTTGTAAATTATTAACAAATATTGACTTGTTTACTTATTATGGTATAATTAAATTAATAATTACGGAAGGGGAGATATTAATGCAAAAATATCAATGTACAGTATGTATGTATATTTATAATCCTGAAAAGGGAGATCCTACAGCAGGTATTGAACCCGGTACCTCTTTTGAAGAATTACCAGATGATTGGGTATGTCCGGATTGTGGAGTAGGTAAAGATTTATTTGAACCTTATGAGTAAAAAATAATAATAAAAGTAATTAAACCGGGACTTACCCGGTTTTTTACTTTTATTTTTAATTATAGTATAATTAATTTTAGAATGTTCAGTTACTAAGGAGCTGTTATCCTTGTTTAAAAACTTATTTGATCTCAACATAGAAGATATGTCCACAGCACAAATATTAGTATCTGGATACTGCATCGTAATACTTACTGGAACTTTTTTACTTATGCTGCCTAGTGCTACAACTCAAGTAGGCAGGATGAGTTTTCTTAACGCTTTATTTACTGCAACTTCCGCTACCTGTGTAACTGGACTAATAGTAGTAAATACAGCTGCTGCTTTTACTATATTTGGTCAACTTGTAATTATGATTTTGATCCAAATCGGCGGTTTAGGAATTATGACTATGTCCACCCTTGTAGCTTTTATTATAGGCAAAAAAATAACACTAAAAGAACGGTTAATAATTCAAGAAGATCTTAATCAGTTTAAAATTTCCGGCTTAGTAAGATTAATAAGATACGTCATTGGTTTCACTCTGATGTTTGAAGGTATCGGGGCCTTAATTATGTTTTTCCGGCTACTTGCTGATTATGAACCCCTTCGTGCTCTTTATTTAGCAGTATTTCACGCAGTATCTGCTTTTAATAACGCCGGTTTTGACTTATTTGGAAATTCACTTGAAAGTTTTACTGGTGACATTACAATTAACTTTGTGGTTATCAGTTTAATTATTATCGGAGGTATCGGCTTTGGTGTAATCACTGAAATCATTAATATTAAAAAATTCAAACATATAAGTCTACAGACCAAAATTGTATTTTTAATATCAGGTTTTCTAATCATATTTGGTATGGTGGTTATCTTTGGGTTTGAATTTACTAACCCCGCGACAATGGGTAATCTCAAATTCGGTGATAAAATGCTATCATCACTATTTCTTTCTGTAACACCAAGAACAGCTGGTTTTAATACTGTTCCCACCGGTTCTTTAAAAGATTCAACCCTGTTTTTTATCGTAATATTAATGTTTATCGGCGCTTCTCCTGGTTCAACTGGTGGGGGGATTAAAACTACAACTTTTGGGGTTATGGCATTAACTCTCTGGAACTTGATGATTGGTAAAAAAGATATTGAAGTTTTTAACAGACAGTTAGAAAAAGACATTATCTTTAAAGCCATTGCGATCACCATGATTTCAGCTGGATTAGTGGTCTTGGTTACCTTAATATTAACATTTACAGAACAGGGAAGCTTTTTAGAAATATTATTTGAAACTGTTTCTGCATTTGGTACTGTTGGGTTATCAACAGGTGTAACTCCTGCTTTATCAAAAATTGGGCGAGCCTTAATAATTTTTACAATGTTTGCCGGGAGAGTTGGACCACTGACATTTGCAGTGGCCTTTGCAGAAAAAGAAAGAAAAGGAATTTATCATTATCCTACAGAAGATGTTATGGTCGGTTAAAGTAAAACTTTCAGATAGGAGGTTAATATAATGAAACAGTTCATTGTTATAGGACTCGGTAGATTTGGTTCTAGTGTGGCCAAAACATTAACTGATAATGGTCATGATGTGCTTGTCATTGACCAGGACACTCAAATTATTCAGGATATTTCAAATTCTGTGACCCATGCTGTGGAAGCAGATGCAACTGATGAAGAAGCCCTAAAAACACTTGGAGTCAGAAATTTTGATGTGGCTATCGTTAGTATCGGGGATAATTTACATGCAAATATATTATGTACTTTAATTTTAAAAGAACTTGGTGTTCCTTATGTAATTGTAAAAGCCCAAGATAATCTACATGGAAAAGTTTTAACCAAAGTTGGTGCAGATCGAGTAGTTTATCCTGAAAGAGATATGGGCGAACGAATTGCTAATAATTTGATTTCTTCCAATGTATTAGATTATTTAGAGTTTGCCCCTAATTACAGTATTGTAGAAATTATGGCTCCAGAATCTATGATAGGTAAAAGCTTGGCAAAAGTTGGTTTTCGTAACAAGTTTAATGTCAATGTTATGGCCATAAAAAGTGGACAAAATCTTAATATGACACCGGGTGGAAATGATAAAATAAAGGAAGATGATACCCTAATAGTGATGGGTAAAAATGATAACCTAGATAAAGTTAGGAACCTTTAAAAATAAGTTCATATTGTTTTCTTCTTTTTATAAACCACATATTTGTTTTCAATACCTTAAAGAGAGTGATTGCTTATGGAAATAAAAGAAGTATATAAGTATGGTTATAAAAAAGTCCTAGAAAGCCTAGATGTTAATAATAAGGAAGGCTTAAGTCAAAGCAAAGCAGATCAGAGATTAAAAGAATCCGGACCCAATACTTTAAAAAAGGGTTCACAGATCTCACCATGGGCAATATTACTAAGCCAGTTTAAAAATATTATCGTAATCCTTCTAATAATAGCTTCAAGTATTTCATTTTTTATTGGAGATACTATCGAGGGAATCGCAATCTTGGCTGTAATAATTATAAATGCCCTGTTTGGCTTCATTACAGAATACCGGGCCGAAAAATCTGTAGAAGAATTAAAGAAAATGGTAACAACTGAAGCTAAAGTATTAAGAGGTGGAAAGATCAAAGAAATCAACTCTGAAAACGTTGTTCCCGGTGATATTTTAATTATTGAAGAAGGGGATAGGGTAACTGCTGACGGTAGACTACTTGAAGCAGATAACTTATCATTAGATGAATCGGCCCTAACCGGAGAATCAAAACCCGTTAATAAACACACCGAAAAAATTGAAGATGACGTTCCCCTTGCCGAAACTAAGAACATGATATATATGGGAACAGCAGTGACCAGGGGTAATGGGATCGCAGTTGTCACTGAGACAGGTGAAAAGACCCAGATGGGTGAAATCAGTGAGCTCTTAAGTAAAACTGTAGATGAAAAGACACCTTTGGAAGAAAAACTCGACCAGTTAGGAAAATCTTTGATCGTAATAACCCTGGTTTTAGCTGGTATTGTTTCCCTACTGGGGATCATTAACGGTAGAGAAATAATCGAAATGTTAAAAACTGGTATTGCGCTGGCGATTGCAGCTGTTCCGGAAGGTCTACCGGCTGTAGCGACCATTACACTTGCAATCGGAATGAGGATAATGGCTAAACACAATGCCCTGGTAAAAAGTCTTCCTGCCGTAGAAACACTGGGTTCAACTACAGTAATCTGTACAGATAAAACTGGAACTTTGACAGAAAATCAAATGACCGTAAACCAGATTTTTTTAAATGATAAAAATATTGAAGTTACAGGTACAGGTTATAAACCTGAAGGTAAATTTAAAGAAAATAATGAAGTATTAGATATAGAGCATAATGAAGACTTACAGCTCTTTTTAAAAGCTGCTACCTTAAGCAGTAATGCCGCAATCAGTAAAGAAGATGATTTGTGGAAGGTAGTTGGTGATCCAACCGAGGGCGCCCTGGTTGCTGCAGCTAATAAAGCTGGTATCTCAAAAATTGAAATGGAAGAAAAAGATTATATCAGAACAGACGAAATCCCATTTACTTCAGAACAGAAATTCATGGCAGTATCATATACTGAACCTAAAGATAAAGAATATATTTATTTCAAAGGGGCACCCAGTGTAGTATTGGATAAGTGTGATAAATATCAAAATAATAATTCTATTGAAGATTTAGATGAAATTGCCAAAGAAAAATTTACCGATATTAATCACAAGCTGGGCAGAGCAGGGTTAAGAATTCTTGGTGTAGCCTATAAAGAAAAAGAAGAAGAAGATATCAATAAGGATATAGAAAAGAATCTAATTTTCTTAGGATTTGCCGGTATTATGGATCCACCCCGGGCTGATGTTAAGGAATCGATCGCCACTGCTAAAAATGCAGGGGTAAGGACACTGATGATCACAGGTGATCAAAGCGATACTGCTTATGCAATTGGAAAAAGAATCGGAATTAATGATGAGACCCAAACCCCAATAACCGGATCACAACTCAAAAAGTTTAAGATAGAGGAACTTAAAGAAAAGATCAAAAACAATTCAATCTTTGCAAGAGTTTCACCCAAAGATAAGTTGGATATTATAGATGCTTTAAATGGTAACAATGAAGTTACGGCCATGACAGGTGATGGAGTAAACGATGCCCCCGCTCTTAAAAAGGCTGATATTGGAGTTTCAATGGGGCAAAGAGGTACGGCGGTAGCCAAAGAAGCCTCTGATATGGTACTACTTGATGATAGATTTGGAACTATAGTTGATGCAATTAAACAGGGAAGAGTAATCTTTGATAACATCCAAAAATTTATCCACTTCTTATTTTCCTGTAACTTAAGTGAAATAATGTTTATCTTTTTAGGGATCCTATTCCAACTACCCACACCCCTGTTGGCTTTACAAATCCTATGGCTAAATCTTGTAACTGATGTATTTCCGGCCTTAGTTATGGCCTGGGAAGAACCTGAAGATAATATAATGAATAAACCACCAAGAAATCCTGATAAAGCAATCTTGACTAATAAATTTAAAATTAAAATTGGAATACAAGGTTTTATTCTAACTTTAGGACCTCTTTTAACTTATATGTATGCTTTAAATCACTTTAGTCTTACAGAAAGCAGGACAATCGGTTTCATGGCATTAGCTTTTGTACAGCTCTTACATGTATTTAATGTCAGACGCAAAAATGGTCTTGGAATCGATAAGTCATTACTTAAGAACAAATATCTTTGGGGTGCAATGGTAATCACAGTTTTATTGCAGCTTCTCGCTGTTTATACACCGTTTTTACAGAGAGTAATCCAGACCACAAGTCTATCACTTAAAATGTGGTATATCGTCATGCTAGGGGCAATAGGGCCCGTATTATTGATTCAGGTTTATTCATTTATAAGACACCGTTTAAAAATAAATTAGATATTTTTAACCTTCCAGTACCGGTTCAAGGTCTTGGAAGGTTTTTCTATTCTAAATTATAATAATTCCTATCGTTATAATATTTAATTTTTAAAAGATAAATTATCAACGATCACTTTTTTAAAAAGCTCTAACAGCAAAATTTCTAAAAGAAGTAGATCCAATAAGAATAAAAAAAATTGAAATCCAGACTTCTTTTCTCATAATATATATATTTTGAAAAAGTTGAGGAAAAGTTATTTGAATTCTTACCACCAAATACTGAAGATACCTGGTATTGATTGATAGTTGTTAATAAAGCTGGTAACCACTCACCTCCAAACCCAATTTGGGTAGAAACTAATCAATATCATAATTGACAAAATTTAATATAAATAAAATTAGTCTTAATTAAGAGTTTGGGGGTAGTACAATATCTGTAAACTCTTTTTTTAGGAAGAAAGAGCAAAGACCCCACCCTTTTTTAAACGGGTGATGAATTTGCTCGGTTTTAATCTATCGATACCATATGTAACACCGAAAAAAATTGTTATACTTTACTTTATAACTTACTATTGATATACTATGTGTAAGAAAGGTGGTAAGTTATGAGTAATAAAAATAATTTGGTTCATGCTAGAACTTGTGTTTATAATGTTGGATATCATATTATTTTTACAACCAAATACCGCAAACAGGTTTTTAAAGATAAAATCGAATCTAGACTTAAAGAAATTTTATACCAAGTAGCTGAAGACAAAGAGTTTATTATT
>JAWOEZ010000030.1:0-58250 GCA_046482435.1 Halanaerobiales bacterium | reverse complement strand
TTCATCTTTTATTATACCGGAGATCAATTCTTTATATATTACCTTATGTATAATTTTTCTTTCTTCTTTCTTAGGTATAACAACACCTATTCCGTGGTTTTCTTTTAGTCGGCCTTTATAGAAGTCCTGCTCCATAGTAAAATTAGTACCTAAAAGACCGACTTTTTTTATATTTTGTTTCTTGATTTCATCTGCCGCAGCATCTGCGATATGTAATAGCGGAATATTTATATTTTCTTGTACCTCAGGAGCCATTTTATGCATGGTATTAGTGCAGATTAAAACCAGGTCAGCACCTGCTTTTTCTAGGTTTTTTGCAATTTTAATCATTTTATCTGTTAGTAGGTTCCAGTTCCCTTGGTGCTGTAAGTTCTCAAATTCGGCAAAATCTACCGAATACATTATCGACTTAGCAGAATGAGGTTCACCTAATTTTTCTTTTACTAATTCATTAATTATCCTATAATATTCTAACGAGGATTCCCAGCTCATTCCTCCGATTAAACCAATGGTTTTCATCATTTTCCTCCTGTAATAAGTACTTTTAATCAGTCATCTCCGAAAACACTTTTTTATAAACATCTAAATCCCTTTTACTGTAAAGTACAAAACGGATTGTTTCTACCTTTTCAAGTTCAGATAACTTTTCTAAAACGGTATCTAATGCTACTTTTGTAGCTGCTTCTATCGGATAACCAAAAGCTCCCGTAGAAATTGCCGGAAAAGCTATAGACTCAATTTTATTTTCTTCTGCCAGCTCAAGGGCATTCTTATAACAGTCGGATAATAATTTATCGGCTGGTTTATCCCTACCATAAACCGGTCCCAGACAGTGAATTACATATTCATTAGATAACCGATATCCATCTGTGATAACAGCTTCACCAGGACTGATAGGAGCTAAAGGCCTACACTCTTTTTCAAGTTCAGGTCCAGCTGCTCTGTGTATTGCTCCAGCCACACCTCCCCCGATTCTCAGCTGTGCATTTGCTGCATTAACCACAGCTGTAATATCAGATTGGGAAGCAATATCACCTTTCACAAATTCCAATTTAACACCAAAAATAACTCTTTCCATCAGAATCACCCCTTATTAAAAGTTTTTATTTGGATATCCTCCCGGCTGTCCCTAACATCAGTTACAGATGGAGAGCATGTCAAAATTACTGTTATTTTAAAAATTAAACTTATCCATAATATAATCAATAATATCTTGAACCAAATTCTGGTTTTCTTTTTCTATCTTTACCTTAAGGTCTTTACCACCTTGTTGAGAACCAAACATCTTTAACACAAAATCTTTTATTATTGTTTTCACACTTCTATTCATCTAGCTTCCACCTTCTCACAGCTATATTAATTATTTATTATAGCAATAAATATTCAAATAATAAAGCAATAATAGCCAAATAACTTTTAATTTGCCATGATTTGTTGTATAATTATATATGTAAAAGAAATTGGGGGTGGAGATAGTGGTTGCTTCTAGAAAACCTTATAAAAAAGGTGATTATAAGTGTAAGAAGTGTGGAAATGTTATAAAACTTGACTCATTTTCGAATACTCTCCCAACCTGCCCAGATTGTAAAAGTACAAAATTTTCTAGAATTATTAGTGAAAGACATTAACTCTAATATTTAAAAAGCCGGGTTTTCCCCGGCTTTTTTCTATCTAATATGATAATTAAGTTATACTTTCACCAAACTATTAAACTTTTCAAGATTCTCTTCCAATACCTCTAAAGAGCTCATCCAAAAATCCTTGGAACGCACATCAATTTTCATCAGAGCTGCTACATCTTCTATTTTGTTTTTACCAGTTTCTTTAAGGAGATTTTTATACTGGGACATAAAGTCATTATCCTTATTCTTACTTAAAGAATAAACACCAAGCCCAAATAACAACCCAAAAGCATATGGGAAATTATAATAGTTATTACTGGCAGAGTAATAATGAGGTTTATTTAACCACATGTAAGGATGTAAGTATTGATGGTCTAGTGCTTCACCATAGGCTTCTTTTTGGGCCGCTGCCATCATTTCTTTTAATTCATCTACACTTAATGAACTTGCTTCCCTTTCTTCAAATAGATTCTTCTCAAAATTATATCTACTGTAAATATCAACAATTACCTGACCAGAAGATGTAAGGTGGCTTTCTAAAATAGAATAGGTTTGTTCATCATCAGCTTTTTTAAGAGCGGCTTCGGTAACTATAGTTTCACTAAATATAGAAGCTGTTTCAGCAAGGGGCATTGGGTAATTAGAATTAATTATACTTTCTGTTTCTAAACAATGGCCGTGGTAAGCATGCCCTAATTCATGAGCAAGAGTTGTTACATCACTGAATGAACCCGTGAAGTTACTCAAAATCCTACTCTCTTCAATCGGATGAAGATTATAACAGAAAGCACCACCTCTTTTGCCCTCTCTAGGTTCTGCATCTATCCAGTTGTTTTCAAACGCCGTTTCATATAAGTCAGCCATGTCTTCACTAAATTCTTTTATATTAGAAACTATAAATTCTCTTGCCTCATTATAAGAAAATTCCATTTCTTTTTCACCGAGAGGAGCAAATAAATCATAAAAAGGCAATCCATTTTCATGCTCTAATATTTTAGCTTTAGTTTTATAGAATTTTCTAAAAATATACAGTTTTTCTTTAATGGCACTCATAAGGGCATTCAACGTCTCTTTTTCTAATCTTGATTCTTTTATAGCTTGATCAAGGGGAGAATCATATCCCCTTCTTTCAGTTATAGTAAGCACCTCTCCCTTAATGCCATTTAAGGCTGCTGCAACACCTTCATCAATTACTTCATAGGAATCCATCTCGGCATTATAGGCTTTTTTTCTCAACTCTGGATCTTTTTTATGAGCCATATTCCTAACTATGGGCAAGGGAAGCTCTTTTTCTTCCCCCTCTATCTCGATAGGTACTTTCAATGTAGAAGTAAGTTTTTCCTGTAACTTAGTCCATGCAGAAGAACCGGTCTGTTTCATCTTAGCTATAATTTCTTCTTCATTTTCTGGCAATAAGTAACTACTTTTTTCAACTAATTCTTCAATAAAAAATTTATGTTCCTTTAATAATTCGGAGTTTTTATATAATTTCTCTCTATCTTCAAGATTACTCAACCAAATTTGAAATTTAACCATGGATCTAGTGGTTTTAATCATCTCTTTTTCGATTTTTTCTATCATTTTTAAAGCTTTTTCATTTTCTGCATCAACGCTTACTATAAGGTTAGCATAAGCTTTTAGTTTCATTGACAAAATGTAGTATTTTTTTAATAAACTTATGAATTTCTTAGCCGTCTCTAACTCGTTAGTATCTCCATCAAACTTATAACTATCAACTTTTCCTATCAATCTTTTAAATTCTCTTAAATCTTCTTTGAAATTTTTTGAATCAAACCCCGTATATAATCCATCTAAATTCCACCTCATTTTTATCCCCCTTATATTATAACAACTCTTTAAAATAAAAAACCGGGCTTTTAACCCGGTATATAAACTTTTATTTAAATTTTACAGCAGTCCCATATGCTAAAATTTCAGCTGCTCCCCCCATAACCTGAGAAGTAGTAAATCGCACATTAACTATGGCATCAGCATCAAGTTTTTCTGCCTCTTCTTCCATTCGTACTAGCGCCTCTTCCCGGGCATCACTTATCATCTGAGTATACTCTTTTACTTCTCCTCCGACTAGATTACGAAGTCCAGCTACTATATCGTTACCTAAATGCCGGGCTCGAATTGTATTCCCTCTAACTAATCCTAATACTTCACTTATTTCTTTACCTTTCATTTTTTCAGTATTAATAATAATCATCTTTCTCCTCCTTAAAAAGTCTATTGAGTGGACAATCCTCACATAAAGGGGAATTCTTTAAGCAGTACTCTTTTGCTAATTTAACAAATAAGGCATGGAATTCATTATATAATTCTTGCTTAGCTACTAAATTGTCTTCTATTAATGCTTGGAGCTTCTCATAAGAAATATCTTTCTCAATGTAATTTATTCTGGATAAGATTCTTTTTGTATAAGTATCTATTACAAACACTGGTTCTTGATAAGCATATAATAATATAGAATCTGCTGTTTCGGGCCCTATTCCATATATTTCTAGTAATTCTTTTCTTTTTTGGGCCGGCTTCCCCTTAGCAAAATCATCTAAATTTGAGTCATATTCATTGACAATAAATTCTATAAATGTTTTTAGCTTCTTTGCTTTCATATTATAATATCCAGAAGGTTTTATCAATTCAGCCAATTTATCTTTTTCAATTTTATTTAATTTTTTAATCTCTAATAATTCTTTATCTTTTAAATTATCGAGGGCTATTTCTACATTAGACCAATTAACAGCCTGTGTTAATATAGCCCCAATTATGATCTCTAGTTTAGTGTCCCCGGGCCACCATCCTTGGAGACCAAATTCTGAACAAAGAGTTTTATAAATTATCATTAAACCTTCAGATATATTTTTTCTTTCGCTTAAATTACTGCAAAAAAACATCTATTTAATTTCCTGAAATAATATCTCTAGCTATAACTACTCCAGAAACCGAAGCCTGCATTAGACCCCTAGTTATTCCAGCTCCATCTCCCCCAGTATATAAATTATCTATATCGGTTTCCATACTATTATCTACATCAATTCTATTAGAATAAAATTTTACCTCGACTCCATAAAGCAAGGTGTCCCTGGAATATAAGCCGGGAGCGAGGTTATCTAACGCTTCCAGCATTTCAATTAATCCTTTTAAGTGGCGATAGGGGAATACCAAACTCAAATCACCGGGGGTAGCTTCTTTAAGAGTAGGTTCTATTATCCCGCGGTTTATCCTTACAGGAGTTGAACGGTGGCCATCTAAAAGATCTCCGAGCCTTTGAATAAGTACTCCACCACCTAATAAGTTAGCTAATTTTGCTATGTTTTTTCCATATGTAGTAGGTTCATGAAAAGGTTCAGTAAATGTTTTACTAACTAATAATGCGAAATTTGTATTTTCTGTTTTAATATCTGCATGGCTGTGTCCGTTAACAGTAATAAGTCCTTGATTGTTCTCATTAACAACTTCCCCATAAGGTGACATACAGAAAGTTCTGACCTTATCATCAAAAGTAGGGGTTTGATATATTAACTTAGATTCATATAAATTATCTGTAAGCTCTTCTGCAATTACAGCTGAGGTTTCCACCCTGACACCGATATCTACAGGATTGATACTGGTTTCTATACCTAATTCAGGTGCAAGGGAGCTTAACCAGGAAGCGTTTTCCCTACCAGGAGCAGTTATTATGTATTCACCATTATAGAACGCGCCTTGAGCTGTTTTAACTCCAGTAATCTTACTATCTTCTATAATAAAATCTTTGACATTAGTTTTAAACTTAATATCTACACCTTTACTTTCTATGTAATCTTTCATCTTTGTTAAAACTGTTTTGGTATGTCCAGTACCCAGGTGTCTTAGTTTGGCAGGTATAAATTTCAACTGGGCTTTAATAGCTTTAGATTTTATTTCATCTACTTTTGAATTATCAGCACCAAAAACTCTATCAGGGGCACCGAACTCTAAATAAATCTGATCTGTATAATTTATTAATTTCTTCAACCTCTCCAGTCCAATGTATTCTTCCAGATGTCCACCTATTTTTGGTGATAAAGATAACTTCCCATCACTAAAGGCACCTGCACCACCCCAACCGGAAACCACTGAGCAGCTGGCACAATTGAGACAACCCTTACCTGGATTTTGTTTCATTGGACATTCTCTTTCAGATATATCCTTGCCTTTTTCGATCATTAAAATATCCAAGTTTGCATCTTTTTTTAGTAATTCTAAGACAGTAAATATACCAGTAGGTCCTGTACCCACAACAATTACATCATAATTATTTTTGCCCATTAATTACTACACTCCTATTCCCATTCTATTGTAGAAGGTGGTTTTGAAGTAATATCATAAACTACTCTATTAACCTCTTCTACTTCATTTACAATTCTATTAGAAATGATTTCTAAAAGATCATATGGTAAATGAACCCAGTCAGCTGTCATGGCATCATCACTTTTTACAGCTCTTAGAATTATAGGGTAACCATAGGTTCTATCATCACCCATCACTCCTACACTTCTTAGATCAGGCAGAACTGCAAAAGACTGCCAAATTTCTCTTGCTAATCCTGCTTCTTTAATTTCTTCCCTCAGAATTGCATCTGCATCTTTTAAGATTGAAATTTTTCTATTATCGATCTCTCCAATGATCCTAATAGCTAAGCCAGGACCAGGAAAAGGTTGTCTCCAGACGATTTCTTCTGGTAATCCCAGGACTTCACCTATTTTCCTAACTTCGTCTTTAAACAATTTTCTTAATGGTTCAACTAACTTAAAGTTCATCTCTTCGGGCAAACCACCTACATTGTGGTGGCTTTTAATAGTAGCTGCATGTTCATTACCGCTTTCTATAACATCAGAATAAATAGTGCCCTGAACTAAATAACCCGCATTTTTAATTTTAGAGGCTTCCTCTTCAAAAACGCGGATAAACTCTTCACCTATAATTTTTCTTTTCTCTTCAGGGTCAGAAATCCCTTTTAATTTATTGAGAAATCTATCTTTAGCATCGACATAGACCAAAGGAATATTAAATTCTTCATCAAAAGTTCTCTTAACCTCTTTTGCTTCTCCTTTTCTGAGTAAACCATGATCAACGAAAATACAGGTCAGCTTATCTTTAATCGCTTTATATACCAGAGCTGAGGCTACTGAGGAATCTACCCCACCGGAAAGACCACAAATTACTTGTTTGTTCTTAACTTCATCTTTTATTTTTTCAACTTCTTCATTAATATAATCGGCCATTGTCCAATCTGCTGTAGCCTTACATTCTCTAAAAAGAAAATTATGTAATATTTCTTTCCCTTTTAAAGTATGTAAAACTTCGGGATGAAATTGGACACCATAAAATTTCTTTTCTTTATTAGCCATCACTGCTACATTGGTTACCTTGGTATTAGCTATATTCTCAAAACCCACTGGTAATTTAACAACCTGATCACTATGGCTCATCCATACCTGGGTATTGTTTTCAATTTCTTTCAATAATCCAATATTTTTTTTAATATGCATTTTAGCTTTACCATATTCACCTTGTTCGGCCTTCTTTACTATACCCTTAGGTAACAAAGAAGCCATTAACTGCATACCATAACAAATCCCTAGAATAGGAATATCTAGGTTGAATATATCTGGGTCTATTTTGGGAGCTTCAGAACTGGTTACACTGTTTGGCCCTCCAGAAAAAATTATACCAGTTGGATCTATCTCTTTGATTTCATCACTTGTTGTTTTATAGGATTTGATTAAGGAGTATATATTAAATTCTCTAATTCTTCTGGCTATTAATTGACTGTATTGACCACCAAAATCAAGGATTAATATTTTATTTTCAAACATTGTGAACTCCTTTCAAAAAGTTATTAAACTACAGGTTATATTATAAGATAAAAATAGGTGAATGTAAATAGAGTAAGACCAGCTTTTCAAATAGTATCTCTTGCCCAACTGTACGGACGGTCTCTTTGTATATAGCTTTCTCTATATGTTGGTCCATCTCAAGAAGTAATTCATCGTCTCAACTTAAAAATAGATATATATTTTTCTCCTTTCAAAACAAGGAGGTAAGTAATGCTTATTTTGTTTTGATTTGTCTCTGTTTTCTCTTCGATTTGGTCAACATTACAATTAAGTTTGCATCCTGCTAAAGGTAATTTAGTTAACTTTTATGTTCTCCGTTCACTCACCCATTTCGTCTGGGAGTACCACAATATTTCAACCATATCACATACTAAAAGCACAGATAGGACTTTCACCTATTATCAATGTGGTTTACGGATCACACACCAAAAAAAAAGTGGTATACCAATTAAGGTACACCACTCTTAAAAGTCTATATTAAGTTCTTATTACATCATACCGGGCATTCCGCCCATTCCGCCCATTCCACCGGGCATTCCGCCTGGTGCTTGGCCGCCACCATTTTCTTCATCTTCATCTTCAGATGTATCGGCAACAAGAGCTTCAGTTGTTAGTAACATCGCAGCCGCACTTGCAGCATTTTGCAGAGCCGAACGAGTTACTTTTGCTGGATCTACGATACCAGCTTTAATCATGTTGACGTATTCACCTTTCATAGCGTCAAAGCCCATTCCAGGTTCTAGTTCTTTGATCTTTTCAACAACTACAGAACCTTCATAGCCAGCATTATTAGCAATCAAGCGCATCGGAGCAGATAAGGATCTTCTAACTATATCCACACCGGTTGCTTCATCATCTTTTAGATTCAAATCATCTAATACACTCATAGCATTTAGATAAGTTATTCCACCACCAGATACTAGGCCTTCTTCAACAGCAGCTCTAGTAGCAGATAGAGCATCTTCAATCCTGTGTTGTTTTTCTTTTAATTCTGTTTCTGTAGCAGCTCCAACTCTAATTACTGCTACCCCACCAGCTAATTTTGCTAGTCTTTCTTGTAATTTTTCTTTATCAAAGTCAGAATCACTGTTTTCTATCTGACGTTTAATTTGATTTATCCTATCTTTAAGATCTTCTTTATTACCTTCACCTTCAACTATTGTAGTATCATCTTTAGTAATTGTTATTTTGTGAGCTCGACCTAAATCAGAAATTTCAGCGTTTTCTAATTTTAAACCGAGATCTTCAGTAATTACACGGCCACCTGTTAGAACAGCAATATCTTCTAACATTTGCTTTCTTCTATCTCCAAAACCAGGTGCTTTTACAGATACACAATCAAAAGTTCCTCTAATTTTATTAACTACTAATGTAGCAAGTGCTTCACCTTCAACCTCTTCAGCTATAATGAGAAGAGCTTTACCAGATTGAGCAACTTTTTCTAATAGAGGAAGAATATCTTGGATATTTGAAATTTTCTTATCTGTAATTAGTATATATGGATCTTCTAATGAAGCCTCCATTTTTTCAGTATCAGTAACCATGTATGGGGATAAATAACCCTTATCAAACTGCATACCTTCAACTACCTCTAAAGAAGTACCCATGCTTTTTGATTCTTCTACTGAAATTACACCGTCTTGTCCAACTCTTTCCATTGCTTCAGCAATTAAATCTCCAACTTCTTCATCATTACCAGCAGAAATTGAAGCAATTTGTGATACTTCTTCTCTGCCTTCCACTGGAGTCGAAATGGAAGCAATTTCTTCAGTTAGCTTTTCAACAGCTTTTGCAATACCTCTTTTTAGAAGCATTGGGTTCGCACCAGCTGTCACATTTTTTAAACCTTCATTAAATATTGCTTCAGCCAATACGGTAGCGGTTGTTGTTCCATCACCTGCTACATCGTTTGTTTTTGTAGCAACTTCTTTTACTGCTTGAACTCCCATGTTTTCATAACGATTTTTAACTTCTATCTCCTTTGCTATACTAACTCCATCATTAGTGATAGTAGGAGCACCAAAACTTTGTTCTAAAAGTACATTTCTACCTTTAGGTCCTAATGTTACCTTAACTGAATTTGCTAATTTTTCTACACCTTTTTTAAGCTTGCGACGTCCTTCTTCACTAAACTTAATATCTTTAGCCATTACTTATAAACCCTCCTTAGTTTGTTATAACTTTATCCTAATTAACCAATTACTGCTACAATATCGTCGATATTAACTATTTTAAATTCTGTACCATCTACAGTTACTTCGGTACCAGCAAATTTATCAAATACAACCATGTCATCTCGGGCTATTTCAGGTTCTTCATCTTCAGTATAACAACCTCTGCCCACTTCAAAAACTTGACCTGTCTGTGGCTTTTCTTTCTTGGCTGTATCTGGTATTACGATACCACCTTCTGTCTTTTCTTCTCTTTCTACTAATTTTACTGCGACTCTGTCTCCTAATGGCTTAACACTCATTTAATGTACCCCCTTTAATTTTATATATAATTTATATTTTATACTTGTTATTAGCACTCATTTGAGTTGAGTGCTAATAATTACTGTATTAATAATATCTAAGTATTAAATTAAAATCAACCACATTTATACATTATTACAGCCCCTCAAGGATTATAAAATAACTCATACTCTACTATAATACATTTTTCTCCCATATACTTTAATATTCATTAAATCAATTCAATTTCTAATCTGTACTCTTTTTCTAAATTATTATAGCTGTTTCCACAAAGATCATTATTAAATATATCATACATTACAGAAGGTAAAACTAGTAGGTCGGGAGAAAAGTTTGCAAAGTTACTTAAGTGGTTTTTTACATCATGATTGGTTAATAAGCCTGACGAAATAATGGAACCTTTCATAAAGGTATTAACTACTTTGCCTATTTTAATATTGCCCTCTCTTTTAAACCCTAAATGTTTTTTAATAATGAACTCAATAAGATTATAACCTAATTCAGAGGTCAAAAATAATATGTTTTTACTTTTGTTTTCAAGAATAGTTCTTTCTATTTCATCAATCTTTTTTTGAGATAAATCATAGTTTAAAATTAAACCAGAATCTTTCCCTCTCTTTTTTATAACTTTTTTGTCTAATATTTTATTACCTCTTTTTATCTTTAAGGTGGGATTTTTTAATTTTTTTATTAAATTAAAAGCCTCTACCCTACTTGTTACCTTCTTTTTATTAATCTCTTTTATTTCATCAAAATACTTAATCCCCGCTTTATCAGCAGGACTGCTATTGATTACACCAATTATTTTTTTCTTTAAGTCGTGTAATTTAGGTGGTTCAATAATTATAGGTATCTTTTGTACTAAATTCAATTTATGAATTATATCTAATAAACATTCATATCCTTCACTAAAATTAAATTTTAACTTTTCGGAAGAATATTCAGTATAACCTGGCATAAATACTCTGATACTCTTCGGGTTATAACCCAACATATTTTTAATCTCTTCTTCTATTTTTTTATATCCAAATAAATTTGGTAAAGCCACCATACTAAAATGATAAACAATACGCATATTATTTAACTTTTTAAGCACTTTAGAGATATCAGTTTTACAATTTTTACCCATTACTTTTTTTCTAAGTTCAGGATTAATATGATTAATGGAAATATTAAGTATAATATTATTTAGGTCCTCAAATAATTTTAACATTTCAAGATTAACATGTTCAGCATTGGTAGTAATTTTTATAGGTGTATTATTATATATTGTTCTGATTTTTTTAATAATTTTTTTGAACTCCGGATGTAATAAGGGTTCACCCTCTATTATTTTTGTAGCTGACTCTCCAATTATTATAGGTTTATCGGGGTTTATATAACCAATGAGGTCATCGACCCTCTCCAAACTTAAATTTCCAAAACTTATGGTTTCTACACTGGGCGGATTCTGTTTATGGCTACAAAAAATACAGGAGAGATTACATTTTGAGGTAATTGGTAAAATGTTATCCTCCTGTACGCTTTTATATAAGTAATATACTTTTTTATTTTCCTGCATCCTTATCACCTATAATTTTAAATTGGGATCTGCATTTAAATCAAGTGCTGCAAAATCTCTTTTCTTGTACTGATAATATGCTACTGTACTTATCATCGCAGCATTATCGGTACAAAGCTCAAGATCTGGGTAATATAATGGGATATCATGTTCGCTTAAACCTTCTTTAAGTACTTCCTTAAATCGTTCATTAGCAGCTACTCCTCCAGACAGGATTACACTTTTAACCTCTTTATACAAGGCTGCTTTTATAGTTTTTTTTGTCAATATATCAATTACTGCTTTTTGAAAACTAGCGGCTATATCACTTATATTAAGTTCTTCACCCTTCTGCTTTTTATTATGAATATAGTTTATTACAGCAGTTTTTAAACCACTAAAACTGAAATCATAATTTGGTTTATCCAAAAAAGGTCGCGGGAAATCTACTGCATCTTCCTCCCCTTCTTTAGCCTTCTTTTCAATAATAGGGCCACCCGGGTAACCTAGTCCCAGGTATCTTGCTATTTTATCAAAAGCTTCTCCGGCAGCATCATCTTTTGTTCTGCCCAATATTTCATACTCACCATATTCTTTAAAATATAATAAATCGGTATGACCACCCGATACAGTCAGACAAACTACAGGTGTTTCAATATCTTTTTTAGAAATAAAATTTGCATAGATATGACCGGCAATATGGTTAACACCTATAAATGGCTTATCTAAAGCAAAAGATAAAGATTTAGCATAGGTAAGTCCTACTAATAGCGAACCAACTAACCCCGGCCCATAGGTGGCAGCAACTGCATCAATTTCACTTAATTCAAGACCGGCCTCAACAAGGGTTTCTTCAACAACTGGATTGATAAATTCCATATGTTTACGGGAGGCTATTTCCGGGACTACTCCTCCATATTTACGATGCCAGTCAACCTGGGATGAAACTATACTGGCCAAAATGTTTAAACCGTTTTCACTTACGGCTGCTGCAGTTTCATCACAAGAAGTTTCTAAAGCCAATATTTTTACATTATCCTTCATCATAGACAATCTCCTTTTTCATTAATAATGCATCCTCATTATTGTCCAGGTAATAATGAGGGGTTAAACCTGCTTTTTCAAACCCCAATTTTTCATACAATTCTATCGCTGCCTTATTCGTCACTCTAACTTCAAGGGTTACAAACTCAGCCTTTAAGTTTCTTGCCATATCAATAATCTCATCGATCAGATAAGAGCCGATTCCCCTCCTCCTGAAATCCTTTTTTACAGCTAAATTAACAATATGAACCTCACTAGCATGATTTTTAAACCAACAACCGACATATCCAATAATATTTTCTTCTACTTCTGCTGTCAAATAAAGAGCGAAGGCATTATGTCTTAACTCTTCTCTGAAAAATTTTAGATTCCAAGGATTTGAAAAGGCTTCTCTCTCAATTTTTAATATCTGGTTTAAATCATTTTCATTCATTACATTAAGCCTTATCTCCATTCTTATCCCCCTGTAAGTATTTTTTTTCCCAATTTATCCTTGCCTGGGGTTTTTTTAAATAGGTAGGTGTCAATTCTTTGTAATCAGTATCCACACCTTTTCTTATTTGTTTATATCCTAATCTAGCCAGGTTATACCCCCCGAAATTTCTGGTTTTATAAATCAATTTTGTATTACTTAATTCTGATTTTTGTAAAATATCAAAATATTGATCTGCCCCAGTTCCAAAGATTATTTTCCTTTTCTTATACTTCTTTATATCACTAATAAGTTGTTCAACTTCAACTGCTTTATCTTTATCTATCCGTTTAACATCAAAACTATTTCCACTTCTTTTAAATACAGCTGTATATACTCTCTTATTACGAGCATCAATTGTCGGAATTAAAATACTTTCTTCATCATAATGCTGAGCAATTGAATAAGCCATATATTCTAAAGTGGAAACCGAATAAACAGGAACTCCCAGGGCTTTTTTAAAGGCTTGAACAGTACTCAAGCCAATACGAAGTCCTGTAAATGATCCTGGACCATCTGTCACTGCCAATCCTTCTATTTCTTGTATTTTATACCCACTTTCCGAAAGTAAGTTTTTAATAATTGGTAACAATCTTTCACTATGTCTTCTTTTTAATTTTATATTAATTTCCCCTAAAAAATCTTCTGCACTGCTTAAACCAACTGAGCAGATCTCTGAACTTGTATCAATCCCTAATACTATCATAATTATGCAGTCCTTCTAAAATATTTTTACTTTTTTCTCCCTCAGCTTCAATTATTACTTCTCTTTTACTTTCTGTTAAATTAGTCATCTTTATAAATATAAACTCATCCCCTATGTAATCAAATACCAGTTGAGGCCATTCAATCGCTTTTACTACATCCCTATTTAAATATTCCTCAAACCCGATTTGGATAAGTTCATCTTTTTTATCTAAACGGTAAAAATCCATATGAATAAGACCCGGTTTACCTTCATACTCATTAATAAGATTAAAGGTGGGACTTGTAATCTCTTCACCCAGTTCTAAACCTTGTGCTAATCCTTTAACAAATACAGTTTTGCCTGCTCCCAAATCGCCATTTAAGAGAATAATCTGAGAAAAGTACCTGCTGTCATTTTTTATTATACTAGCTAATTTGATTCCTAAATTCATAGTTTGCTCAGGATTTTCACTCACCATTTTCAACTTTTTTCACTTCCTTATCTTAAACTTTTTACAGATTATTAACTAATAACATTATACTTCAGTAATCCCTTTAAATCAAGAAACCCCCATCTCTTATTTTTAGAGATAGGGGTAGAACTTCATGAATTCATTTTTTAGTTTTTGGGTCTATCTTTATAGCTAGTATGAAGCAGTTCATGAGATCGTTCACTATTCGGCTCATCAAGGTACTCTTCGTATAATTTTTTTATCATTGGGTTTTCATGAGATTTTCTTACTATACTTTTTTCATCGGTATTAGCAAGGCCTTTTCCTCTTAGACGTTTATGTTCTTCATTAATCGGGAGTGGTTGACCACCACCACCAACACATCCGTGGGGACAGGCCATTACTTCTATAAAGTGATAATCAGATTCTCCTGCCCTTACTTCCTCTAATAGTCTTTCAGCTCTTCGTAATCCATTAGCTATTGCAACTTTTATTACCCTGTCATTAATTACAACTTCAACTTCATTTATACCTTTAAAACCTAAATCTAATCTTTCTAATTCTTCACCAGTTAGCTTTTCTTTGACAGTTCTAACTGCTGCTTCAGCTACACCACCTGTTGTTCCAAATATAGTTCCTGCACCAGTATGTTTTCCCATTAATTCATCGTATTCTTCTTCCTCTAATGATTTAAACTGAATTCCTACTTCTTTGATCATCCTTGCCAATTCACGGGTGGTTAATACAGCATCTGTATCCTTTAGTTCAGTAGCATTAATTTTTTCCCTATCTTTTTCAAATTTCTTTGCTGTACAGGGCATGATTGATACCGTATAAATCTCTTCAGGTTCTATATCAGTACTCTCCGCATAATATGTTTTAGATAACGCTGAAAACATCTGCTGAGGTGATTTAGCCGTAGATAAGTGATTTAATAAATCTGAATAATTATGTTCAGCATATTTCACCCAACCGGGACAGCACGATGTGATATGAGGTAAATTCTTGTTTTCGGTCAATCTTTCCAAAAATTCTGAGCCTTCTTCTAAAATTGTTAAATCAGCAGTAAATTCGGTTGAAAACACACTGTCAAAACCTAATTTCCTTAAAGCTGATACTAATTTCCCTGTCACAACGGTCCCCGGTTCATAGCCAAACTCTTCACCAATCGTAGCCTGGATTGAAGGAGCTGTCTGGGCAACTACATGTACTTCTTCATCCTCAAGAGCATTCCATACCTTTTGAATCTCACTAACCTCAGTTATCGCTCCAACTGGACAGACTGTTGCACACTGACCGCAGTTAGCACAATTTATCTCACTTTGTGGTAGGTCAAAAGCTGTTGTTACTATGGAATCAAAACCTCTATTACTAAACTGAAGGGCAGATACCCCCTGGACTTCTTCACAGACTCTCACACAGCGGCCACATAAAATACACTTATTAGGATCCCGTTTTAAGGCAGGACCGATCTCATCTTTCGGTACTTCGCGTACTTCACCTGAAATTTCTTCGATATCTTTACGAGTTATACCTAAACTATGTGTAATCTCCTGTAATTCACAACTCCCGTTTCTATCACAACCCAGACAATCATTAGGATGATTTGCTAACAGAAGTTGAACATTTCTTCTCCTAGCTCTTCTGGCTTTCATACTCCTTGTGCTTACTTCCATTCCTTCTCGAACAGGTGAAACACAAGATGCCAATAATGATTCGTCTTCGACGTTCTCCACAACACAGACCCGACAAGCACCATGTAAAGTTAAATCAGGATGATAACACAAAGAAGGTACATCAATCCCAACTTCTTTAGCAGCCTCGAGTACTGTGGTTCCTTTTTCAACTTTTACTTGTTGTTCATCTATAGTTAAAGTTACTTTTTCCATTTAAAATTCAACCTCCTTTTCACCGAGTTAACCCTGAATTATGGCGTCAACCGGGCATTTTTTAGCACACGCACCACAAGAAATACAGACCTCTTCATCAATCACATAATATTTCCCATCTCCTTTACTTATTGCATCAACAGGACAAACTTTTACACATTGACCACAAACTACACAACTTTCAATATTTATAGTAAATGCTGTAGACAATTCTTGACAAACTCCAGCTGAGCATTTATTATCATAAATATGGGCTTCATATTCATTTCTAAAATACTGAAGTGTACTTAAAACTGGATTGGGGGCAGTCTGACCCAGCCCACAAAGGGCAGTACCTTTGATGTGTTCCCCTAATTGTTTTAAAAGGAGGATATCTCCTTCTTTACCTTCTCCCTCACAAATTCTATTTAATATTTCAAGCATTCTTTTAGTCCCTTCTCGACAGGGAGTACATTTACCACAGGATTCACTTTGGGTAAAGGATAAAAAGAAACGAGCTACATCAACCATACAGGTACTATCATCCATAACCACCATACCGCCAGAGCCCATCATCGCACCTACTTCAATAAGAGAATCATAATCAATAGGTAAGTCAAGATACTTTTCGGGAATACATCCACCTGATGGTCCACCAGTCTGGATAGCTTTAAACTCTTTATCATCGGTTAATCCGCCGCCAATATCAAAGACTACTTCTCTCAATGAAGTACCCATCGGTACTTCTACAAGGCCAGTATTTTTTATTTTACCGGTCAGGGCAAATACTTTTGTCCCTTTACTGTTTTCGGTTCCAATAGAAGAAAACACTTCAGAACCCTGATTTATTATATAGGGGATATTTGCCAATGTTTCAACATTGTTAATATTGGTTGGCTTGCCCCATAATCCTTTTTCGGCAGGATAGGGTGGCCTAGGGTTCGGCATACCTCTTTTACCCTCTATCGAAGCCATTAGAGCCGTCTCCTCTCCACATACAAAGGCCCCTGCCCCTTTTTTGATATGTAATTTAAAATTAAAGCCTGAACCAAATATATCTTCACCCAGTAAACCCAATTCTTCTGCATCATTTATAGCTTTTTGCAAGCGGTCGATTGCCAATGGGTATTCCGCCCTTACATATACATAACCTTCCTCGGCACCAATTGCATATCCATTTATAATCATACCTTCAATTATACGATGAGGGTCCCCCTCTAAAACACTACGGTCCATGAAAGCACCAGGATCACCTTCATCAGCATTACATATTACATATTTTTTATCACTTATATTATCATAAGCAAACTGCCATTTTAAACCAGTAGGGAATCCTCCTCCCCCTCTTCCGCGTAATCCAGAATTTTTAACTTCTTCAATAATTTCTTCCGAGGTCATTTCTGTCAAAGCTTTACCTGCTGCTTCATACCCGTTATTTGCTATGTATTCTTCAATACTTTCCGGATTGATTTTACCACAATTTGCTAACGCAATCCTATGTTGCTTTTTATAAAAGTCAATGTCTTTATAGGAAGGAATGTTTTTTTCAGTCCTTGGTTCTTTAAACAGTAATCTTTCTACTATTCTTCCTTTTAATAGATGTTCTTCTACTATTTCAGAAACATCTTCTTTTTTGACCTGACAATAAAATACTCCTTCAGGATATACGACCATTATCGGTCCTTTTTCACAAAAACCGTGACAACCAGTTTCTACAATTTTTATTTCGCCTTTTAATTTATTATCTACTAATTCATCTTGTAATTCATGCTTTATATTTTTAGCACCGGATGATACACAACCAGTTCCGGTACAGATCAGAACATGTGATCTATATATTGTGTCCTTCAATTGTAATAAACCTCCTTTAAGTTATTCTTCTAATCTTGCTATAACAAGTTCATCAATTACATTACCATTAATTACATGATTTACTATTATCCTCTTAACAGCTTCTTTATCTAAATTACCATAAGTAATTCTATCTTTACCTGGTAATTTTACATCCATTAATGGCTCTTTTTCACACATACCTATACAACCGGTTTGTGTTACCTCTATCTCCAAATCTCTCTTATCCATTTCTTCCATTACGGTCTGTAAAATTTCTCTTGCACCTGCTGCTATTCCGCAGGTACCCATACCTATTATTACTTTCGGTTTATTTGTGCTCTTACGCATTTGCATATCTTTTTCAACTTCTTTGCGCATTTCTCTCAATTCTTCTAATGATTTCAATTAAATTCACCTCCGCGAATTTCACTTACATTTTCTTTTATATAATTTTTTAGCCAATTAATTATTTTCTTATTTGTAATTTCTATACCATCTAATTTGTTCTTAATCACTTCTGTATCAAAAACAAATTTTTTATTATTATATGTATGTATATATTTGAAGTCAATTTCACTGTCCCACAAGAGAATTGAAACAACGGATTGAGCGATAGCACCTAATGGAGCCCGATCTATATGATTTTTTTTAAAAACTGCTTTAACAGTAGTTCCCTTCTCATCAGATTCGATCTTGAAACTACCTTCACACCTCTCAGCTGCAGCCTTGAATAATGATAAGCCTAATCCAACAGGTCTGGCTTCCCTACTTGTTACAAAAGGGTCGGTTATATTTTTCAAAATATTCTTTTCTATACCTTTACCATCGTCTTTAATTTTTATAGTTAAGAGCTTCTTTTTTGTATTTTCATTAATTTCGAGTGTTACGGTATCAGCATCTGCTGAGATTGAATTTTGAACAATATCAAGGATATGGAGCGCTAATTCTTTCATTATTCCTGATAATTAGCTAAAACTTCAGGGACCTCTTGAGCATTCATCCTACCATATGTATCATCATTGATCATTATTACCGGGGCTAGTCCACAGGCACCTATACAAGCCACTGTTTCCAGGGTAAATGACAGGTTTTCAGTAGTTTCCCCACTATCTATATTCAACTCTTCTTTCAACTGATCTAAAACTTCAGCCCCACCCCTAACATGACAGGCAGTTCCTGTACAAACCCTAATAATATTTTCACCTCTGGGTTCCAGGTGAAATTGTGAATAAAATGTAACAACACCAAATACTTGACTTAATGACAAATTTAAATTACAGGCAATCTCTTTTAAAACGTCTTCCGGTAAGTATCCATATTCATCCTGAGCATCCTGTAATATTGGTATTAAATATTTCTCATCTTTAGAATAATTTTTAAAAATATCATCTAAAGGTTTTAAATACTTGTCCATCTTATTTTGGCCACAATTGCATGTCATAAAATTTACCTCCTATCTGAATTATAAATATCTTGAGCAATGAAATATTCACAAAATAATTATAAGTGAAAATTTTCACTTTGTCAATAGTTAAAAAAAAATTCATTAAAAAATTATATAATTTCGTGGTCGTTTCTTCTTTATATAATCAAAAATATTTTTGGTGGTTGGCCTTTTTGTAAGTTTTATTTTCATTTTTGGCTCGATTTGAGCAAGGTAATGGCTATCAGAACTACTAATTAATTTGAAGTTTTTTAAATATGGAAATTGCTTGTAATATTCTGCAAGGATTTTATGAAAGTTTAACTCTAGATATGTAATATTTAATCCCTCAGGTATAAAACCCAAATTTTTAATTAAACCAAAACTTCGGTCAGCATGAGATGGTACTGGTATTCCATTATATTCATAGGTTAAATTTAATATTTCATTAATACTGTAATCCGTGGAATTCAGCAGTAATTTCTCCTCTCTATCTATAAATTGGTCATTTTCATCTACCAAAATTTGCTGGCCGAATGTTTCTTCATCGTTTTTAATATTACTCAAACCATCATAAATTATTTCGGAATAAGAATTCAAATCCTCCAAATTTTCAAAATAACTTAAAATATGAATATCTTCTCTACTCTGAACCTCAATTCCAGGTACTATTACTAAATTTTTATCTTTGGCAATTTCGATTGCACTCTTTAAATTACCAATAGAATTATGATCGGTAATAGATATAACATCTATCCCTTTCTCAATTGACTTTTTAATTATATTTTTTGGTGTCATCAAGATATCAGCACAGGGCGATAAAACAGAATGGATATGTAAATCTAAAAATAGTTCTCTCATTTTAGATCCCTAAATTTGCAAGTTTTTTTGCAAGTTGATAAGCAGTTAATTCTGATTTCATTAAATTTACTTCTTTTTCATCAGCTCTCTTAATCGCTTTTACATCTACTTCAGAATCTTCAACAACTATAACTGCTGAAACTTCAGCTAACAATGAAACGGCTATTATATTTTGATGACCCTGGATCGTTAACCACAGTTGGCCCCTTTGAGCATTTGCCATTACATTGCTTAATAAATCTCCTATATAACAACCACTTACTTCTTTCCTTAAATCTCCATCATTTAATAATTTTAACTTTAACTCCTCAATAAGGTCCTTTAATATCATTATTCCACCCCATTATTTTTCTTTGTCTTCTTCTGTTTTTCTTCACTCCTCATTACCGGTGGTAATTCATGGGTTAATAAAGAAAGCTGATCTGCTAAATCACCAATCTCTTTTCTTAAAACAAAGATACAATCCGAACGCTTAGCCAAACCATTTACTATATCTTCTGCAAAAGTTTCACAATCTGGTGCACCACAAGCTGCACAATCAAATCCTGGCAAGATTTCGATCTCTTTTTCTAACTGTTCTAATTTATCCATTGCTTTTGCAAAATCTTCGTCTAATTTTTCAGCGCCTATTTCTTTAATTCTTTTACTGAGTTCAAAGTTGAACTCTTCAATATCTTGGTCTATAAAATCTGAATATTCTCTAACATTTGTTTTTATATTATATTTAGCCTGAAAAGGGTTTTTAACATTAAAAATCCCGCCCACACAACCGGTCGGACAGGCAACTAACTCTAAATATCTTATTCCTTCAATATTCCCCCGCGTTGTCTCTTCTAAAACTCCTTTTATATTATGGATTCCAGAGACTGAAAGGGTTTCGATTATACCTTCATAATTTAAGATATCATTTTCGCCCCCGCTCTGTCCCCAAAAAATCCCTAAGTAAGGCTGATAATTTTGTTTTAATTCAACATTTTCTAACTTTTCATCATTCTTTATTAAATCTAATAACATAGGATAAACCTTATCTACCGAAATTGCTCCGGTTAAACTTGATTTTTCTCTCCCTAAAGGATTTTTAATAGCAGTAACCTTAGCAGGACAGGGAGTAATAAAATAGATCCCAAATTCTTCAATTGAAGAATCATAGAGCTCTTTTTTTACATAATCAGCCATTAAGTCCACCGGGGAGTTAAAAGATATGATATTATCCAGTAATTCGGGATATAATAGGCTGATAAGACGAACGATAACCGGACATGAAGAAGATATGTAAGTTCCCTGGTTATTTTTAAGAAACTGAACTGTCTTTTGTGAAATCGCCTCGGCTGCTTGGGCTACATCCCATACCTCATCAAAGCCGAGTTTATAGACTGCCTTTTTAATACTTTCAGGGTCAAAAGTACTGTCAAACTGTCCATAAAAACTGGGGGCTAAAAGTGCTACATTGTAATCATTTTTATCTAAATCTTCTAACCTATTTGTTTCAGCATACTTAGCATGATATTCACATGTCCTAATACATTCAGCGCAATCTATACAGAGGTCTTCTTTTATTTTAGCCTTACCCTGATGGACCCGGATCGCCTTAGTAGGACAGTTCTTAACACAATTCGTACATCCTTCACACTTATCTTCTTTTAATAATACAGAATGTTTATTACTCATTAATAACACCTGCTCTTTATTATAGTTTCACAGTAGCCTTTACTTCTGTATATTTACCAACTTCACTTTGAACCATTAACTCATCAGAAAAATTTTTCACATTATTTAAGCCCATCCCGGCTCCAAAACCCATCTCTCTTATTTGATCTGAGGCAGTTGAATAACCTGGTTTTAAAGCTTTATCTATATCTTCAATACCCGGACCTCTATCTTTTGTTTCTATTTCGATGCTTTTAGAACTCACAGCAGCTTTTAATACTCCACCTTTGGAGTGGATTATCAAATTCATTTCTAATTCATAAGTTATTATTGAACTCCTGCGGATATCTTTGTTATCAATACCTAATTTCCTGAGCTTATTTTTAAGTTTACTTGATACTTCCCCACCCCTAGCAAAATCTCTTTTTTCTATCTCGTTCTCAATTATTTTTTTGCTTTTCAAAATATATCCTCCAGTTACTCAATTTTTACCATTTTTTCAGGCTGTACTCCCATCTTGTATAGTATGCCACATGTTTCAAACATTGGCTTTTCTGTCATGAAAAGTGAAATATCATTTTCTTTAGCTAATTCGATTGTTTGGTCTAAAGGGGTTTTACCCCTTACAAAAATAATGACTTGAATTTCTATCATTTCTGAAGTTCTAATTACCTGGGGGTTTGTCAAACCTGTAATTAACATAGATTTTGCATTAGAAAATGCCAAAACATCACTCATTAAATCAGCACCACATGCAGTTTTAACATCTAGTTTTTCACTACCTTCTTCTGCATGAATTATTTTTAGATCTAGTTTATCTTTAATTTTGCCAAATTTCATTTTTAAGTGTTCCCATCCTTTTTCTTTTCAATAATTTCTCCGTCTATTACTACTTTGATAATATCAGAACTGATATCCAAAGGATCTCCGTTAAATATCACTAAATCAGCATCTTTTCCCTCTTCAATACTCCCTACTCGATCATCAACACCTAAAATTTCTGCCGGGTTTATAGTAATTGCTTTGAGGGCTTCCTTTTCATTAAGGCCGCCCTTGATTGCCAAAGCAGCATAAATAGTGGCATTTTTTGTCGGGATGACAGGATGGTCACTCATTAAGGCAACTTTTACTCCTGCTTTGGCTAAAGCCCCCGCTGTTTTAAAGCTTAAATCACTTAACTCGACCTTCACCCTTCCTGTCATGGAAGGACCTACAACTGCTGGTATATTAGCTTCCGCAATTTCTTTGGCCACCTTATGACCCTCTGTACAATGTTCTAAGGTAATATCTATATCAAATTCGCTCGCAATACGGATTGCTGTCATGATGTCATCGGCTCGGTGAGCATGTACCTTCAAGGGTATTTCTTTTTTTATAACTCTTGCCAGGCTTTCCATTTTTATATCTCTATTAAAATGTTTATCTTCCTCTTGATTGGAATCTTTTTCTTTAATATAGTCTTCTGCTTTCATTAAATTTTCTCTCAGGACTGCCGCTATTCCCATTCTGGTAGAAGGTAACTTATTTTGTTCATTATATACTCTTTTAGGATTTTCTCCAAAAGCTGTTTTTAATCCGGCTGGATTCTTTACAATCATCTCATCAACTGTATTACCAGCTGTTTTTATTATTATACTTTCCCCACCTAAAACATTTGCGCTACCAGGTCCAGTCATTATTGTCGTCACACCATTTTTAAGGGCTTCCTTTATTGCATTATCAGCGGGATTGACAGCATCAATAGCTCTCAAGTGAGGAGTAATTGGATCCGTCATTTCATTCCCATCCTGACCTTCCCAGCCCACCCCATCCTCTTCAATCCCTAAATGAGTGTGGGCATCTATTAGACCGGGTATTACTATATATCCCTTTGCATCTATAACTTGATATTCATCTTTGATTTCAATATTTTCTGAAATTTTTGCTATTCTTTTATCCTCTATTAATATAGAGGCCTGTTCATATTCTTTACCTGCCATTGTTAAAATTCGAGCATCTTTAATTAAAAGCATTTATTAATCCACTTCCTTTTTAAGATTTAGTACCGATTTAATATAACCTACTTCATGTTTATGGTGGTTTTTCACCACGGGTTTTTCATGCTTTTTAAGCTTCTCAAGTTCTTCCTCATCAATATATTCCAATTTTTTTAGAACATCAATCACAACAGGAGGGATAGCACGAGAATTACCGTCTTCTATTTTTACACATATCCCAGGACCATTAAATAAAGCAAAACAAAAAACACCTTCCGCTCCCATCTTACCTGTTAATTTTTCGCCTAGCACTTCTATTAAATCTGAATTAAAACGTTTTGTACCTGCAATCATGTCGGGATGATTCTTAATACTTTTTGTGATTCGCTCCGCTGCTGCTCTATATTCAAGAGGCAGAAACTCAGAATTGGCTAATCTGGCATAACCATAAGCCATCTGTTTAACCGGTAATCCAAATACAACAACTCCACACCCGTCTTCACCTAAAAATATGTCTTCCCTTTTTGTAGCAGTTATTTCACTTATGGTTTTAAGCATTAATTTTTGCACGGGATGGTCGGGACTTATATAATTATCTAAGTCCCATTCTTTAAATTTACATAAAGCAAGTAAGGCCGCATGTTTCCCTGAACAATTATTATGTATTTCTGACGCTTTTTTACCATCCAAATAAAGTTTATGAGCTGCTTTTTTATATATAGGGTCATGGACTCCACAGTCTAATTTCTCTTCACTAACATTTATTTTATTTAAAATATTTCTTACAGTTTGGATATGTTTTTCTTCACCATTATGAGAAGAGCTCATTACGGCAATTTCTTGTTTAGTAAATTGAAAAAAGTCAGCTGCTCCAGAATTAATAACCGGTAAAATTTGAAAAGGTTTCGCAGCTGAGCGAATATATGTAATACTACCAGGGTCACCGGTAAAGTACTTTAATTTACTCTCAGGACTAACTACGGCTAAATCCCCGCTGTGTCTACTTTCAATAAGTTCACTACGGTAAACATCTGCAATATATTCTGACATTTGCACACTCCTTATTCACTTTTTAAAAATTATGTATTAAAGATTAACTAACCCTAAGCTTATACCTAAAGCAGTGTCTACTCTTTCTAATATTTCGTCACTTAAGTTTGCCACTTCACTTTTTAACCTCTTTTTATCTATCGTTCTGATCTGTTCTAATAATATTACAGAATCTCTTTCTAGACTTGAATCACCCTCAGAAATTTCTACATGTGTTGGCAGCTGGGCTTTATTAATTTTGGAAGTAATAGCTGCTACAATAATTGTCGGACTATATTTGTTGCCAATATCATTTTGTATTATTAATACAGGCCTGACCCCACCCTGTTCTGAACCCACTACAGGGTTGAGGTCAGCATAATATACATCTCCTCTTTTTAAATCCATAATCTATTCACACTCCATTAGACATTTTTCATACAATTGGATTGAATTACTATCGCATTTTAATCCTTCATGGGCTAACTCAAGATTAATATCACTCATCTCAATATAACCTTGTTTTAGTTGTTCTCTTAATTCTAACTTCTTGTGTTCACATAAATAATGTGTTACAGCATCATGGATGAATTTGTCCCTGCTAACTCGCCGGTATTTAATATAATCATCCACATCTTTTAATAATTTCTTAGAAATCTCCACAGTTATTTCTTTTTTATCTTCCAATCACCGCACCCCCAGGAATGAATTATTATAAACAAATGAGGAAAAATCCCCATCTGTATCCCACTTTAATTATTTAAAGAACTTTAAGACATAGGTTTAGTATAAATTAAATCTGTATTTACTACAATATTTATAAAGTATAATATAAACCATTCTCTTCAATATAATTTATCAGATTATAATAAGTTTCGTTTTTGGTGATCGTGCTGCTGTCACCGATAATTATCAGTTTCCTTTTAGCTCTCGTGAATGCTACATTTGCTCTCCTTAAATCTCTTAAAAAACCTATATTGTTTCTATCATTGCTTCTTACTAAGGAAATAAGAACTACTTCTTTTTCTCGGCCCTGGAATCCATCTACCGTATTGATTTCAAGATTCTCTATAGTAGTGTGTTTTTTAAGTAGATCAACTTGATCTTTATAGGGAGCAATCACAGCTATTTGTTCGGGTTTTAATTCTGATTTTAAGGCTTCATCAACTATATCTAAAAGAACTTCCATCTCAACCGGGTTATCATAAGAATTTGAGCCCTTTAATGACCTTTCTTTTGCTGTCATTTCTTCTGTATCTATAAATACAATTGGCTGATCTGGATCTAATGATCTATCAGTAAAACATTTTTTTCCATCCAACTCATAACCTAAATCTCTTAAGGTATGGCCAGCGACTTCAGGTGCACTTTTCAGTTTGCCATTGTAAAATTCGTGGTTAGAAAAATTCATGATATCATCATGCATTCTGTATTGAATTTCTAACATTGACCTGATTTTATGACCATATATTTCATACAACCTTTCAAACATCGACTTACTTAAGCCTTTTTCAGCTGCTTTTTTACTTAATATTGTTGGGGGTAGTTGTTTATGGTCCCCAATCAGAACAATCTTTTCTCCCTTCAGAAAAGATATCAAAGAAGCTGGTTCAGTCGATTGAGTAGCTTCATCAATAACTACCAAATCAAAACTGTAATTATCAAGTAGTTCAGAACCGGCTGTAGAGTTCGTTGTACATATTACTTCAGCACTATCTATTAGTTCTTTTACAGCCTTTTGTTCTAATCTATCAATTCTATCAAACAAATCATCAATTTTTCGCTGTAATTTAATCCATTCAGCCATTTCTTTAATAATAGCTGGTTTTACTCCCCGACCTCCCTGATCCTGTTCAGCCTTCTTTTTTATTAATTCATCACTCATACCTCTTCTTAAACTATCGCCGGGGTGTTGGTAAGCATCCTGTTTATCTAAAAGTTCCTGGGCTTCTTCTCTTAATTCTTCTGCTTTTTTATAATTTGGGTGCTCTAATATTTTATAGTCAAGAGTGTGTTTACGAAGTAATGGAGTTACTCGTATCGGATGCCCTAATCTAAGTACCTCTGTTCCACTATTTACTAACCTTTCTACAAGGTTATCTACTGCAACATTAGAATCAGCAGTTGCCAATATACTCTGCCTATCTTTAACACCCTGGTTGATAATTTCAATAGCTGTCATAGTTTTACCGGTACCGGGTGGTCCCTGAATCAAATATAAATCTTCAGCCGCCAGAACATTTTTTACAGCTTCTTTTTGAGATTTATTTAAATCTTCATTTACCCAGTCAATATTTTCGGCCGTTTCTTCCTTCCATTCAATTTCTTCTAAGTCCAATATTTTTTTCTGAAGTTCTCCCACTCTAGTAGACTTTTTAGCATTTTTAAATTTACTTAAGGCCTCAAGCATCCTTTGAAAAGTAATATCATTAACGTATAAGTCAACTCTTAGAGAATCGCTATATATAAATCCTTGTGGGTTTTCATCAAAAACAACTGTTAAAGAATAATTAGTCTTTTCAGCAACGGTGCCAGTAGGGTTGTCGTCATGCAGGGTTTTATTTTTGCTTATCATAACTAAATCTCCGATACTTATTTCAGTATCAGGCAACTTTTCTCCTACCTTTTCTTTCATGAACTTTACCTTTGGTTTATGGTCATAAGTTTGCCCATCATTTTTGCCTCTCATCTTCAAAAGGGCTCTTCCTTTTTTCTCTCTTTCTCTAGGAGACAACCTCTTTATTTCAAGTTCATGTCTTTCCATTTCTTCTTTTCTTTCTAATTCAACCAAACGAGAAAATTTATCGTAATAGCTCTCCACAGTTTTTCTTCTAGTAACATCATTATCAACTTCTAGCTGGACTTTGACGCCACCTATTTTATTGTTATCCATTACACTTACAACTTTATCACAGACTTCGTCTTCCACTTCAACTTCTGCGACATTATTTTTAATATTGATATTGCCTATATCATTACTGCTTATATCAGCCTCATTTATAAAAGCACCAACAATATCTCCAGGACCAATATGCTTATCAATATCCCTAATAATGATATTTTGCATATTAACACCTCCTAGTTTTATTGTTTACTAGATTAATATCATAATTTTATGCAAACATCACTTTTTTAAATTTTCACTATCTTTAAAAACTTTACTTCCTACTGCTGTATCCTGACCTTGGTATTTTCCCTGGTAAGGAAATTCAGCAGCTTGGTCCATTTCAGCAATCACTAGCTGGCATATTCTTCGCCCCGCCTTTAATTTGATAGGAAGGCGGTTGGCGTTAAATAACTCTAATGTGATTTTTCCAGTAAAACCGGGATCAACCCAGCCTGCATTTTGTATAAAAAGACCCATTCTTCCAATTGAACTTCTCCCTTCAACAAAGGCAGTTAGATTATTGGGTAGTTCAATATGTTCTTCGGTGGTGGCAAGCAGAAAAGAATGAGGTGGTATCACTATTTCTTTACTATTGATCTCATTATAACTTAATTTATCTTCCAAAGTCATTATTTCTATTTGATTTTCATCAATTTTTAAATAATGACTGCCCAGCCTTAAATCAATAGAAGCAGGCTGTAACAGATATTCTTCAAACGGTTCTATATTTAATTTTTCTTCCTTCATTAATCTTTTTATTGTATTATCAGAAATTATCATCTATTTACTCCTTTTAATGTTCTAAAGCGATGTGCTTTACAATATTAGCTCTCGTAACTATTCCAATTAACTGACCTGCATTATCAACTACAGGTAACCTATTAATATTTTCTTGGTGCATGATTGTAGCCATATCTTCTATAGCATCATTAGGACTTGCAGTTATTACATCTTCAGTCATTAATTCTCCTACTTTTATAGCAATAAATTTCTTAAATTCTTCTTCAAATTTTTTATAGCTTTCCAGATAAATTATGCCACCTATCACATTAATATACTCTGGAAAATGTAACTTTTTGTCCTTAATAATTAGATCATTTTCCGTAACAATTCCGACTAGCATATCATTCTTTACAACGGGCAATCCACTGATATCATTCTCACTCATAATATTAGCTGCTTCTTTTACACTTGTCTCCGGATCAACGGTTATAACATCAGTAGTCATAATATCTTTTGCAGTAATCATTTTAGCACCCCCGAATAATTTTTGAAATAGCAGGAGGTATATTTTCTGTAATATTACCAGCTAAAAGTGAATATGATCCTACTTCTTGGGTTCCTATATCTCCAGCTAATCCATGCATAAAAGCCCCTAAAACAGCACTTTTATATAAAGATAGTTGCTGTCCACTCAACGAACTTATAATACCTGTTAACACGTCACCACTACCAGCAGTTGCCAACCCATCATTACCAGTTATATTAATATAAATTTCACCTGTTTTATCAGCAATTAGGGTGTTTGCCCCTTTTAAGAGAATATTAGTATCATATTTCTTTGCAAATTCTCTAATATATTTCACCCTATTAACTTGAATTTCTTTAATAGATTTATCGATTAATCGTGAGAACTCTCCGGGATGAGGGGTTAAAACTACTTCACAGTTAGCTCTTTTTAATTCCTTTAAAGATAAGTTGTTTAAACCGTCTGCATCAACTACAACCGGAACTGAGGAATTATTCAAGATATATGAAACTATTTTCTCCTGTTTCTTTCCTACCCCTAAACCAGGACCTAATGCTATTACATCAAATTTATCTATTTCTTCTTCAACTTTATTTATAGATAAGTAACCACTGGTCAATTCTTTACAATAACTACTTACTGTATTGTTTATCTTTTCAGGGACTAATAATTTTACCAGTCCAGTCCCCATCTTTAAAGCACTTTCGCCAGTCAGGGCAGGGGCGCCTTCATAACCAAAAGAACCTCCAACTACCAATACTTTACCAAAAGTTCCTTTATGACCATTTTGGGGGCGTTTTGGCAGAAGCTCCTCAGCTTCTTTTAATGTTAGGTTATGATGATTATATTTATCCTTATCCACATACTTAGCAGGAATTCCAAGATCTACAGTGACCAATTCCCCTGTATGACGATAACCAGGGTAAATATAGTGTCCTACTTTACTAAAAGCCATCGTTACAGTGGTCTCAGCTTTTACGGCTTTACCCATAACTTTACCGGTACCACCATCTATCCCGGTAGGTATATCTACTGCAACAACTTCTTTCTCACTATTATTGATTAAACTAACAATATTTAAGAAGGGTTCTCTTAAATCTCCACTTAATCCGGTTCCTAATAGACTGTCTACAATCACATCAGAATTTGATATAGTCTCTTTTAATTCTTTGAATTCATTATGAGAATTGAAAAACTGTAATTCAATGTCCCTTAACTTACAAGTTTTATAGTTTTTTAAGGGGTCACTATTAAGTTTTTCTTTTTCCCCTACTATTATTATTTTAACATTATAATTCCATATATCAAGTAATCTAGCTACTACAAGTCCATCTCCCCCGTTATTACCGGAACCAGCTAATATTAATATTTTTTCATTTCGGCCATATTTTTCCTTAATAACTTCAGCTATCCCTCGACCGGCTGTTTCCATTAATAGCAGGGAAGGGAAACCATTTTCTATTGTTTTTTGATCTAATTCAGCCATCTCTTCTGGAGTTAAAACGATCATTTTACTCTCCCCTTTAAAATTATATTGGCGATGACATAATTCTTTTCATGGCTTAAAGATACCAGTATATCAGTAACTCCTCTTTTTTCTGCTGCTTTCAGAGCACTTCCAGAAAGCACTACTTTGGGTTTTTTTGACTCCTCGTTTGTTATTTCAATTTCATTATATGGTATATTGTATTCACCCTCAATGGCTTTCAAAAATGCTTCTTTTGCACTGTACCTAACAGCAAATGATTCTATTGATCTCTTTTTGTTCTCACAGTAATCAATTTCCTTTTGGGTGTATATTCTTTTTAAAAAAGCTGCTCTCCGTTTTTTAAATATCTCTTTTATTCTTTTAACTTCTAATATATCAACCCCTAAACCAATTACTTCCCGACAAAATTTACGTGGGTTATTAAAATTCTCATTACTTTTATAGTTAGAAGTCATTTTAGATAACTCCTTTTTAAACTATTTTTTAAAAAAGAAATATATAAGATAAAAGGGGGGATTAACCCCCTTTTTTAAAACTATCTTATTCTACGGTTACACTCTTTGCTAGATTCCTTGGTTGATCAATGTCACAGTCTCTGATTAAAGCTGTATAATAAGCTAGTAGTTGTAGAGGTACAATGGCGAGAGCTCCGGTAAACAATTCGTTTACCTGGGGTATATAGATCACATGGTCTACTACTCCTTCTATATCTTCAGCACCATTATATACTATCGCTGTTACATCAGCTCCTCTTGCTTTTACTTCAGTTACATTACTTAGGGTTTTTTCAAATACGCTCTTTCTCGTACCTAGAGCAACCACAGGAACTCCCTCTTCTATGAGAGCCAGGGTCCCGTGTTTTAATTCTCCAGCAGGATATGCTTCTGCATGGATATATGATATTTCTTTTAGCTTAAGGGCCCCTTCCATAGCGAGAGTATAGTCTGTATGTCGACCTATAAAGAAAGCATTTTCACTATGAGCATACTGTTCTGCCTTATCTTTTATTAAGTTCTCACTTTCTTCAATTACTTCATCCAATAAGTCCGGTAACTTTATTAAATCCTGGGACATCTCAAGATACTTGTTCTCTTCAATTTTTTCCTGCTTTTTAGCAAGGTAAAGGCTGAACATATAAAACGCTACCACCATGTTGAGATATGCCTTAGTAGAAGCCACTGAAATCTCGGGGCCTGCTTTTAACAGTAACATCTCATCTGCTTCTCTGGCTATACTACTACCCCGGGAATTTGTAAAGGCAATAACTTTAGCTCCCTTTTCTTTTGCCAACCTTAAACTCGCCAAAGTATCTGATGTCTCTCCGGATTGGCTTACCGCAATTACTAATTCGTCTTCTTTGATCAAAACATTTCTGTATCTATATTCAGAAGCAACATCTACTTCTACCGATATATTTGATAAATCTTCTAACATATACTTACCAATCAATCCAGAATGATAGGCGGTCCCACAAGCAATGATGTGAATTTTATCTAGGTTCTTTAAAAACTCATTTTTTAAATTCAGTTCTTCTAGATCGATTCCGTGCGGCATCACACGGTTAGCCATTAATCTGCGGACTGCATCGGGTTGTTCATGAATCTCTTTTAACATGTAATGATCATATCCCTGTTTTTCAGCCATTTCAGGGTCCCAATCCACATGGTATATTTCTTTTTCTTTTGGATTTAAGTCAAAATCATACATATTGATATTATCCTGAGCTATTACAGCAAATTCTCCATCTTCTAATATATAGAAATCTCTAGTTTCCCCCAAAAATGCTGGTATATCAGAAGCAATGTAGTTTTCGTTTTCTCCAATTCCTATAATCAAAGGACTGTCTTTACGTGCCACATATATTCTGTTGGGTTCGGTTTTATTTAATAATGTTAGTGCATATGAACCTTCCAAATTATCTATTGTCTTTTTTAATGCTTTTAAAACATCCTCTTGGTAATTTTCCTCGAGTAAGTGGACGATTACTTCTGTATCGGTTTCTGATTTGAAAATATGTCCCTTTCCCAAAAGATATTCCTTTATCTCCTGGAAGTTTTCAATTATTCCGTTATGGGCAATTACAAAATTGTTTGAACAGTCACTATGAGGATGTGAGTTTCTATCAGAAGGCTGTCCATGGGTTGCCCATCTAGTATGTCCTATACCAGTAGTACCACCATTTACATTGTTTTTAATTTTACCTTTTAAATGTTCTAATTTCCCTTTCTTTTTAACCACATCTATATTAAAACCATCGTTTACTGCAATTCCAGATGAATCATAACCTCTATATTCAAGCCTCTTCAAACCCTCATAAAGAATAGAAGCAGCTTTTTTATCACCTACATAACCTACGATTCCACACATATATATTTGCCTCCATTATTTTTTATATTATATTCTTATTTATTTTTTTATTTTAAAAAGTATTTCTGATTCTTTTGTCCCTACAATCACTTATAGGTTTTGAAAATCAGCTAAGACTTAATACTTAAAGCCTGGGAAAATCCGCCGATAATTCGATTACTTCCCACCTCGTCAGCTCCATTATAGAGCCCGGGCGCTTTAATTATTTCTATTGTTTTTTCTCACCTCCTGATTTAGTTAAGTTCGTTTTTAATTACTTTTTCTACCCTCCTTTCCCATTTTTTTATCATTGACTCCTTTTTAGCTTCTAGCATTACTCTAATCACTGGTTCTGTACCAGATGCTCTTACAAATATTCTGCCCTTATCACCAAAATCCTTTTCAATTTCTGACATTATCTCATTTATTTTATTGTTCACAGAGAGTTGATCCTTTTTTTCTACTTTAATATTTATTAGTTTTTGAGGCCATGGTTCAAATATTTCTTCAATATAGCTTAAATTTAGATCATATTTCTTTAGATATTCTACTACTTTTAATGAAGTCAGCACTCCATCACCTGTCTTATTATAATTTAATAATATTATGTGACCAGATTTTTCTCCACCTAAATTATAGTTATTTTCAAGCAATTTTTGCAAAACATAACGGTCTCCGTTTTTACACTTTACAGATTTTGCTCCATTTTTATTTAATAGTTCTTCTAATCCTAAATTACTGTATCTTGTGGTTACTATAGTATTTTTATTTAAACTGTCTTCCTTCATCATATTTAAGGCCAGAAGTGCCATTATCTGGTCCCCATCTATAATATTTCCCATTTCATCAACCATAATAAGTCGGTCTGCATCACCATCATATGCAATACCAATATCTGCATTATGTTTACTGACTTCTTTTACCAGATTCTCGGGTTTTGTGGAGCCACAATCTAAATTTATCTGATGACCGTTTGGGCTATCATTAACAGCAATTACTTCAGCTCCTAGTTTTTTATATAACTTTGGAGCTATATCATAAGCTGCTCCATTTGCACAATCTAAAACAATTTTAAGTCCACTAAAATCATACTCAACAGAATTATCTAAATACTCTATATATTGTTCTACAAGCTCTTTTCGTTCTATCATATCTCCTATATCTATACCAATTGGAGCTATAATTTTCTTTTTGTCAAAGATGTAATCTTCTATTTCTAATTCCTGTTCATCGGTTAATTTAAAACCACCTTTATTGAAGAATTTTATTCCATTATCTTCAATCGGATTATGTGAGGCTGAGATCATTACCCCACCAATTGCCTCGGTATGATCTGTTAAATAGGAAACCGCTGGTGTTGTAATAATTCCCAACTTAATTATATTTACTCCTACAGAATTAAAACCAGCTACTAAAGCTGATTCCAACATACTACCTGATATCCTAGTGTCTTTTCCAATTAACACAAAAAAATTTCCATCTCGTTGTGCTTGTTTTTTCAAAAACAGGCCACCAGCTTTACCTAATTTTAATGCGAGCTCAGGAGTTAATTCTTTATTTGCAATACCTCTGACCCCATCAGTGCCAAAAATTTTACCCATCAGTTTCACCTCTATATATTATGTTTTTTTCTTTATATTATTAATCTTGTTTTTGGGTTCGATTATTTTCCGACGGTTCTTCTTTATATGAAGTAACTGTCACTCGGACAATAGAGGGTTCTTTGGAACTAATACCAACTCCCCGCGGAGTTTTTATCTTAACTACTCTAATATTGTCACCGATTCGAACCTCGTCTAAATCAATATATGCTTCAAAATCATCTTCACTATAAGCGCTGAAAAATCTATATCCTTCAGGTTCGATTAAAACAGACTGATCTGAAATACTTAAAACCAATAAATTTTCTGAAAGGTTCTCATAATTTATGTCCAGTCTTATTTGCTCCGGACTGAAATTAAAACTACCCTGAAAATTTCCTTCCTGGTAGTTAACATAAAGCCATAAAACAGCAGCAATCATTAATGCTATTATTAATATCTTATACTTATTATAAAACTCCCTCATTTTTAAACCCTCATTTTATGAAAAAATATCACTGTTTTCTCTTGGTATAAACTCTTTAAATAATATTTCTCTTAATTTGGACTTATCTAAATACCTGATCAATTCACCGTCCTGTGCCAAAGAAATAACACCGCTTTCCTCTGATACCACAATTACTAGAGCGTCAGATTCTTCTGTTATTCCAATGGCTGCTCGGTGCCTGGTGCCCAGTTTGGGGTTGATGCTCGGTTTGTTAGATAGATTGAGTAAACATCCTGCCGCTTTTATCTTACCCTCTCCTAATATAATGGCTCCATCGTGTAAAGGAGCTGATTTATAGAAGATATTCTCAATTAGTTCTTTACTTATTTGCCCATTAATTTCGGTTCCTGTTTCAAGATAGTTTTTTAACCCTACCTTATTTTCAAATACTATAAGCGCTCCAACCTTATTTTCAGCGAGTTCATCAGCAGCCATAATAACTTCATTGATATCTTTTGCTGACCATTTTTGAACCAGCTGGCTGGTAAAAAATCCGCCCCTTCCTAACTGTTCTAAAGCTCTCCTCAATTCGGGGTGGAAGACAATCGGAAGGGCAACGATGAGCATTGTTAACACACTCTGTAAAAACCAGTGAACGGTATTTAAATTTAATAACTGGCTGATCACAGAGGCTATAAATATTAAAACCAGTCCTTTTATTAACTGAACCGCTCTAGTCCCCTGGATTAAATTAAGAAGAAAGTATATGATGATACCAACAATTAAAAGATCAATTGTATTTGTGATTATTGTCCATACCAACTTTTACCCACCCCTTTAGGAAGCGAAACTCCTCCTATAGTTAATTATATATCTAATAGAGAGATTTATAAAGCAGGAATTTGATTATTTATAAAGAAAATAAAAAGAGGTGATTATATTATGGCTAGAAAAATTAAATGGATCAATAGAATTAATTATAAGGATGTTATCATTATATACACGCTCTGGTTTATTACACTTCTATTCAACAGATTTTATAATTTAGCCTCTTTTATTCAAATCCCAAATTTGAGCGATTTCTTTAATTTCTTATTTGTTTTTGCGGCCCGTCTAATATTTATGAGCCTAATTTTCTTGTACTTTATTTTTCTTTACGATTTAACTTTTAAAGATTTAGGGATCTCTATTAGTTCCTTTTTTAAAAAAATATTCCCCTTATTATTCTATACGATAATGCTATTAGCTCTTGTCTTAATATTCGTAAATATTCCGCTCAGTCTAAATAATTTTTCCAGGAGTTTTGAACCTTTATACCAAGTTACACAGGTCCCGGTTTTCGTACAGAGTATTTTCCCTATTTTAATAATGTTTCCCTTGTTTTTTATAATTGCGTTAAGTGAACAATTCATGTTAAATTTGTTTGTTTATGAAATCTTTAAATCTAGAATTCCTAAATTTATATCAAAAATATTATCTGCCTTATTTTTTTCATTTTTAGTTTATCAGTTACAGCCTGATAAAATTATTATATACTTTGTGTTTGCCCTTATCTCGACAATTCTTTATGAAAGGGCAGACAAATCTATTTTAGCTCCTTCCTTTTTCGGAGCAGGTTTTTATCTGATATTCTCTTTTTATATTTATGGATGGACCTTTATCTAATAATTATCAATTATTTTTTTACCACATTCCGGGCACTTGCCTTTTTGGAGGTGGGTTTCTGTATTGAAATAACGTCTTGATATTACTTCTGTTTGGCATTTGGGACAATAAGTGTTTTGTCCTTTCGTGGTCCGTATATTTCCAATATAAACATAATTTAGATATTTTTTAGCCAGATCATATGCAGCCTTCATAGTTTTTTCAGGAGTAGCGGGCTGCTCCATCTTATAATTTGGAAAATATCTTGATAAATGTAGTGGGATATTGGGATTTAAATTACTTATCCATTCAAATAACTCTTCTAATTCCGCTTTATGATCATTATGGTCTGTTACAATCAGAGTAGTTAATTCAATATGAGTTTTTTCTTCCATGTATTTTATGGTTTCTAAAACCGGTTCTACTCTTCCCCCACAAAGTTCTTTATAGAATTCATTGTGAAATGATTTCAAATCTATATTAGCAGCATCAATATATTCTATTAACTTTTTAAGCGGTTTATGGTTTATATAACCATTAGTCACCAATACATTCTTCAAACCCTCTTTATGGGCTTTTTTAGCTGTCTCATATACATATTCATACCAAACCATTGGTTCTGAATAAGTATAGGCAATACCCATAATATTTCTCTTTTTAGCCTGTTCTATGATTTCATCCGGGGGCTGAAAGGTAGTTTTAGGAGTCTGTTGGCTTATTCTAAAATTCTGACAAAATTTACACATCAAATTACAACCGAATGTCCCCAAAGATAATATTCCCCGGGAAGGATAAAAATGATAAAGAGGTTTCTTTTCTATTGGGTCTACACCCCTTGAACTTAGTTCACCATAATTTTCACTATACAAGATTCCGTCCTTATTCAGTCTAACTCGACAGATTCCACTACTATTATCCTTTATCACACAGTTGTGTGGACAAAGCTGGCATTGTACAGTATTATCTTCTTTTTTCTCATAGAACATAGCTTCCTTCTTATTCCTCTTCATAACGGTCCACCTTGAATCTTTTTATTTTATAATCTTCCTCAGGATATATACCGGCCTTTTTTCTGGCAATTTCAATTTGGCGGTCAACAGTATCTACCCCCTCCAAATTAGGTAATAAGAGGCCAACCCTTGAGTTCTTCTTCACAACTACCCCATACTTATCAGGGTCTAACTGTGAAACATCATTTACTTCCTGCTTGGAACCGAGCACATCAACTGAAATATTTATCTCATCTAACTCATCTTCAGCAATCGACTCAAAACGAGGATCGCGGGTAGAAGCACTAATTGCATTTGCAATAATTTCTTGACCCAATGAATCTTTTGTAGGTTCTATGGTGCCAATACATCCCCTTAGTTGACCATCTTTTTTTATAGAGACAAAAGCTCCTGCTCTTGTATTGAATTCTTCTTTATCCTCTGGTGGTTCGATTCTACTTTTTTTCTTAATATAATATTCTATTGCTTTCCTAGCCAATTCTACATATCCGTATTTATCCTTCATTAGGTACAACCTCCTGAAAGTATTTTGAAACTAGCTACAGCATAACCAACACCGAAAGGACCTTCATAAGATTTTAGATCACTTTCAATCTCATATTCTGATAAGATACCGCTTAATATGACCATCGGTCTATGACCACATTCACCGGCTCTATGAATCAAACCTTTATCCATATCTTTTATTTTGTCTAATTCGTTATTTTTAATATGTTCTGCAAACTTTTTATCAAATTTTTCAGCATTTTTATCATATCCCGCCGGTGCGCCAGGTTTTAATTTATGGGAGAGATCACCACTGGCAATTACAACTGCATCTATCTCTTTTTCTTCAATTGTTTCTTTAATTACTTTCCCAAATCCAAATAATTTCTTATAATCCCAAAAAGCCATATTAATAGGTACAATTGGTATCTCTTTAAGTCCAGCTTCTTTAAGATAATATAGAGGGACCATAACTCCATGGTCTAGTTTTGAACCTTCCCTATCCTTTAAACTGATAGTATGAAATCCTTTTTGATTAGCCTTCTTTTTCAGCTCTTCAATAAAATGAGTGTTAACTTTCATTTCAAAACCTATATTACTAAATCCAAATTGTCTAAAATCACCACTCGTTTTTTCTTTATCAATGATTGAAATAGATTCTCTCATTACAGTACCATGAGGGCTTATCGTAATTAACAGTTCGGGGTCACTTTCAACAACTTCACGGCCCAGTTCCTTCAGGCTGGACACAGTATCAGAGACTTCATTTAAATTGTCTTTACCAATCTCAGGTATTGCTAATGGTGGGTGAGGTGAAAATCCTGCCCTTAAAAGACTCACTATAATTTCCCCCTTTTACCTTTTATATAAATTTCAATGAATAAAATAATATTCCTCTTTTTGAGAAAGATGAATATTAATAAAAAAAAGAGAGGATAATCCTCCCTTTTGAATACGTCTATCTATGGTATTTTGTAGTTTATCTTTTTGAAAATTGTGGAGATTTACGAGCTTTCTTATGTCCATATTTTCTTCTTTCTTTCATTCTCGAATCTCTGGTTAAATAACCAGCATCTTTAAGTGACTTTCTGTAATCACCATCTACTTCTAGAAGAGCCCGAGCGATTCCATGTCTAACTGCACCGGCTTGACCAGAAAGTCCACCTCCATTAACATTAACTAATACATCTAAATTATCAGTTGTATTTGTAACCTCTAATGGAGACATTAAATCTTGAATTAAAGATTTACGATTAAAATATTCCTGTACATCTATATCATTTATTAATACATTACCATTCCCGGGAACTAATCTTACCCTTGCTATAGCAGTTTTTCTCCTGCCAGTTCCCCGATATTGAACTTCTGCGGCCATTTAAATTCCTCCTTTCTTGAATAAAATTTAAACTTCAAGTTCTTCCGGTTGTTGAGCCTGATGCGGATGTTCAGGCCCTGCATATATTTTAAGTTTTTTCATCATCTTTTCGCCTAATTTGTTTTTCGGAACCATACCATTAACTGCATGTCTCACAATTTCTTCAGGATTCTTCTTTTTTAAGTCTCCATAAGTAATTGTTTTTAACCCACCGGGATAGCGACTGTGCTTATAATGTACCTTTTGATCCCATTTATTTCCAGTAAGTTTAATTTTATCGGCATTAACAACGATTACAAAATCTCCTGTATCAACATGTGGTGTATATTCGGGTTTGTGTTTACCTCTTAATATTGTAGCTATTCTGGAGGCCATTCTACCTAAAGTTTTATCTTTAGCATCAACGACATACCAATTCTTATCCACTTCATCAGGTTTTGCCATATATGTTGTCATCTTTATCCCCCCTTATCATCTATATTAATATTTATTAACATTCATAAAATTATCCACGTTAATTCTATTATAATTTGAAACCCTTGTCAAGGAACTAATAATATACTTTCATCAGAGTAAGGCCTTTAGCTGGAGCAGTAAAACCAGCTTTTCTTCTATTTTTAGCCTTTAATATATTATTGAGTTCTCCTATTTCAATTTTATTTTGTCCGATTTCGATAAGTGTGCCCATTACTATACGGACCATATTATATAAGAATCCGTTGCCCTTAATCTCAAAATGATATTCACCATCAATCTTATTTATTTCTATTTTTTCAATTGTCCTTACCGTGTCCACTATGTCACTACCACTATTTTCAAAAGAAGCAAAATCGTGGGTGCCGACCAGTAACGGGACTGCTTTTTTGATCTTCCCAAAATCAATATTACTCCTAATATTATAGACATAATTGCGCGTAAAAACCGAAGGAAACCTGCAGTTACTTAATCTATATCGATATAATTTTCCTCGAGTATCATAACGGGCATGAAACTCAGAATCAACTTCTTCTGAATCCTTACAAATTATATCTTCAGGTAAAAGACTATTTAAAGCAAACGGAATTCTTTCAACCGGGATCTCAATATCTAATTTAAAATTTACGATTTGTTCTTTTGCATGAACACCGGCATCAGTACGTCCGGCAGAAATAGCCAGAACATAACTTTTATTAATAATGCTTAATTTTTCTTCCAAAATTTGTTGAATAGTATATTTAGTATTTTTTTGACGCTGCCAACCACTGTAGTTAGTACCGTCATATTCCAAAATAATCTTATAAAAACCCATTTTAATTCTCCTAGTATAAACTTACAACTACAGCCAGAGTTATGGATAATATCAAAGCTGTTACATCCCTTCTGTTAATCTGCATGATATGCAGCCTTGTCCTCTTTTTACCACCTTGATAACATCTTGATTCCATCGCCAAAGCCAGTTCATCAGCTCTTCTAAAAGCACTTATGAAAAGTGGTACTAAAAGCGGAATCAAGTTTTTAGCTCTTTGTATTAAATTACCACTTTCAAAATCAGCACCTCTAGCTTTTTGAGCTTTCATAATTTTTTCTGCCTCTTCCATCAAGGTTGGAATAAACCTTAATGCAATTGTCATCATCATTGAAATCTCACTTGCCGGAACCCCTATTTTTTTTAGAGGTTTCAATATATATTCAATACCATCAGTGAGCTGTAGTGGTGAAGTAGTTAATGTCAAAAGAGAAGTAAACATAATTAATAATAATATTCTACTGGCCATAAAAGTACCGGTATATAACCCTTCACTTTCAACTCTTATAAATTTCCATTGAAATAAAACTTCTCCACCCCGGGTCATAAATATGTGTAGAATTACAGTTAATAAAACCAAGAATAAGATTGGCTTTAATCCCTTCAAGACCTTTTTAAATGGCAAATTTGATATTTTAATTACTACTAGATTAAAAGACAGAAAAATTGCAAAACCCCAAAAATTACCTATTAGAAACAAACTGGTAATCAGAATAATTGTAATAATTATTTTTATCCGTGGGTCTAAGAGATGTACAACAGAATCACCATGTACATATTGACCGATTGTAATATCAGTTAACATGATTTTGACTCCCAACTACCTTGATTATTTCATCAACTGCTTCTTCTACTGTGAAAATATCTGTTCTAATATCACAACCTCTTTCTTTTAATCTGTAAAGTATTTCTGTAATTTCGGGTAATTCTAAAGAAAGTTTTTCTAGCTTATCTTTATGACTAAAGACTTCTTTAGGTGTCCCATTCAAGACAATTTTACCATGATCCATTACAATAACTCTATTTGACAACTGTGTTATTTCTTCCATTCTATGGGAGATTAATATGATTGTAATATTATATGACCGGTGAAGCCGTCTTAAGAGATCTTTTAAATTCTCACGCCCCTGTGGATCTAAACCGGCGGAAGGTTCATCTAAAATTAATACACGCGGCCGCATCGCTAATACCCCTGCAATAGCAGCTCTCCGCTGCTGCCCTCCCGAAAGGTTAAATGGGGATCTATCTTTAAAATTTTCATACTCTAATCCAACCAAATCTAAAGCAACTTTTACCCTTTTATCCACTTCTTCTTTATCTAACTTTAAATTTCTTGGCCCAAAAGCCACATCATCATAAATTGTTTCCTCAAATAATTGATGTTCAGGATACTGGAATACTAATCCCACGGTCTGTCGTACATGTTTTAAATCAGCTTTTTTTTCAGTAGTCTTTATTCCATCAACATAGATATCTCCTGAAGTAGGTTTAATCAAGCTATTAAACATCTGGACCAGTGTTGTCTTACCTGAACCAGTATGACCTACTATTCCGATAAATTCATGTTCATCTATCTCTAAATCTATATTATCTAAAGCCTTAATTTTTTGTTCCTGATCATATATATGGGTTACATTCTTTAATTCAATTAACATAAAGCATCCACCAACCCATCAATTGTTAAGATATCAGGTATATTCATACCTTTGCTCTTCAAATCATTTGCAACCTCCATGACAGCAGGAACATCTAAATTTATGCTTCTTAAATACTCTATTTTTTCAAAGACTTCAGCAGGCGGACCCTGTGATTCAATTTTACCTTCGTTCATCACATATACTTGATCAGCTATACTGGCCTCTTCCATAAAATGAGTTATTAGAATAACAGTTATATTTTTTTCCTTATTAAGGAAATTAATAGTATCAATGACTTCTTTTCTACCCTGAGGGTCAAGCATAGCTGTAGGTTCATCAAGAACTATACAACTTGGTTCCATTGCAATGATTCCTGCAATAGCAAGCCTCTGCTTTTGCCCACCGGATAATTTATGGGTTTCATGGGTTTCATAACCTGTTAAGTTTACAAGTTCAAGGGCATGGTCGACCCTTTCTCGAATTTCTTTAGAAGGTACTGCTATATTTTCTAACCCAAATGCTACATCATCTTCTACCATTGTTGCTACAATTTGATTATCAGGATTTTGAAAGACCATACCAACATTCTTTCTGATTTCCCATATTTTATCTTTATTTCTAGTATTAATATTTTCTACTAGTATATCTCCTTTATCTGGTCTCAGCAGAACATTTAAAAGTTTAGCTAAAGTAGATTTTCCAGATCCATTAGCTCCAATAATTGCAATAAAATCCCCTCTATTAACTTCTAGATTTATATCTTTTAAAGCAGGCTCTGTTTGTCCATGATATTTGAATTCTACATTTTCTATTTCTAATAAACTCATTGAATACACCTACTAAATTTTTAAAAAATATTTACTCTTCTTCCACCAATTTAATTAAAGCCATTTCAGCAGCGTCTCCATCTCTAGGATAGAGCTTGATGATTCTGCTATATCCACCTGGTCTTTCACTATAACGAGGTGCTATCACATCAAAAAGCTTTTCAACTGCTTTTTTATCATTTAGAACTCTCATGGCCTGTCTTCTGGTATTTACACTATTATCTTTAGCCTTTGTTATTAATTTTTCGGCAATTGGTCTCAGTTCTTTTGCTTTAGCTAAGGTGGTTTTTATCTGTTCATTTTTATATAAGCTTATTAATTGGTTTTTAAAATTAGCTTTTCTATGAGAACTTTTAACACCTAATCTTCGCTTTCCCATTTAAATCACCCTCCTTTAAACCTCTGGTTCTTTCAAACTTAGATCTAATTCATCTAATTTATCTTTGATTTCCTGTAATGATTTTTTTCCTAAGTTCCTAACATTCATTAAATCGTCTTCAGTTTTTTCTACTAGTTCTCCAACATTATTGATTCCAGCCCTTTTTAGGCAATTAGAAGAACGAACGGATAGTTCAAGTTCTTCAATAGTAGTATCTAATACTTTATTTTGTTCTTCCTCTTCCTGTTCAACCATGATTTCAACATCTTCAATTTCATCTGTTAAATTAATGAATAGTTCAAGATGTTCTACCATGATTTTTGCTCCCAAACTTATGGCATCATCCGGAGTAATACTACCGTTTGTTTCTACTTCCATAACAAGTCGGTCATAGTCTGTTACCTGGCCAACTCTTGTATTTTCCACTCTGAAATTAGCTCTTTCAATTGGACTAAAGGAAGAATCAATTGGTATTAAACCAATAATATTATCAAAATGTTGCTTGTTTTCTTCTGCCACGACATACCCTCGGCCACTTTCTACTGTAACTTCCATCATTATTTTACCATCTTCAGCAAGAGTGGCAATATGGTGGTCAGTATTTATAACTTCAACTTCTCCCGAAGTTCTGAAGTCACCTGCGGTTACAACTCCTTTTCCTTCTACATTAAGATTCATGGTCTGCATTTCTTCACCTTTATATCTTAAGACAACTTCTTTTAAGTTCAAGATTATTTCTGTTACGTCTTCTTTGACACCTTCGATTGAAGAAAATTCATGCCGAACCCCTTCGATCTTAACAGAAGTAATCGCTGCCCCAGGTAAAGAAGAAAGTAGTATTCTGCGCAGAGAGTTTCCAAGGGTGGTTCCGTAACCTCTCTCCAGAGGAGAGATTTCAAATTCACCATATTTATCTGAACTTTTTAGCCTCTCTATTTGAGGTTTTTCTATTTCTATCATTAAATTTAAAACCTCCTTAATTCTTGTCTACAACAAAATCGAGGACTAGATACTTTATCTAGAATAAAACTCTACGATAAGGTGCTCTTCAACTGGGTATTCAATATCTTCTCTTGAAGGCAGAGATAATAAAGTACCTTCACCATTCTCTAAGTCAACTGATGCCCACTCAGGTGGGGTTAAGTTCGAATTAATCTCAAATATTTCCTGGAAAGTTTCCTTTTTTCTACTAGCTTCTCTAACAGAAATTTGATCATCTTCATTGACAGTATAAGAAGGAATATTGATCCTTTCACCATTGACTTCTATATGTCCATGTAAAACGAATTGTCTCGCTTCATTTCTGGAACGAGCAAAACCCATTCTATAAACAACACTATCTAATCTTCTTTCTAATAGTTGCAGAAATACTTCACCTGTAATTCCGTTATCGTTTTCTGCTTCTTTAAAGTATTTATGGAATTTATTTTCCTGTAAACCATAAATTCTTCTTACTTTTTGTTTTTCTCTCAATTGTAATCCATATTCAGAAACCTTTCTTCTCCTTCTGCCAGTTCCCTGTTCTCCAGGAGTAGATGGTTTTCTTTCATAAGCACACTTATCACTATAACAGCGTGCACCTTTTAAATATAATTTTTCACCTTCAGTACGGCATAATTTACATACTGAGCCTGTATATCTTGACATTATTACACCTCCAAATTCTTGTTTAATAAAAATTTATTGAGCATTATACGCGACGTCTCTTGGGAGGGCGGCATCCATTATGTGGAATGGGTGTTATATCCTTAATTAGACTAACATCTAACCCGGTAGCTTGAATAGATCTAATAGCAGATTCCCTACCAGAACCTGGTCCCTTGACGTAAATTTCAACCGAATTCAATCCTAAATCTTTAGCCTCTTCAGCTGCTTCTTCAGCTGCAATTTGAGCTGCGAATGGTGTACTTTTTCTTGAACCTTCATATCCAGCTCTTCCAGCACTATGCCAAAGTATTACATTTCCTTCTTTATCAGTTACAGTTATAATTGTATTATTAAATGTTGATTTAATATGCACAATACCACTATCAACATTTATCTTTTTTTTCTTAGCACGGCCACGTTTCTTAGCTTTCTTTTTAGACTTAGCCATCTATATACCTCCTAACCACTTATTTTTTTTCTTTACTTACTACACCGCTACTGCGTTTAGCACCAACGGTTTTCTTAGGTCCTTTACGAGTTCTAGCATTTGTTCTTGTTCTTTGGCCTCTAACTGGTAGACCTTTGCGATGCCTTAAACCGCGATAACAACCTATATCTTTTAATCTCTTAATATTTGCTCTTACTTCACGGCGTAATTCACCTTCAACCGGATGTTTATCAAGCTCTTTTCTGATTTTACTGATTTCTGCCTCAGTTAAATCTTTAACCCTAGTATCAGGATCAACACCAACATTTTCTAAAATATCTTGAGATGTAGAACGACCGATCCCATATATATAGGTTAAGCCAATTTCTACCCTTTTATTTCTTGGTAAATCAACACCTTCAATACGTGCCAATATTATACACCTCCAACATTTATATTTTATCCTTGACGTTGTTTATGCTTTGGATTCTCACAAATAACCATAACTTTCCCATTACGTCTTATTACTTTACATTTATCACAAATAGGTTTAACAGATGGTCTTACCTTCACCTAACATCCCTCCTTAAGCAAATTATTTTGCTTTATGACGGTAAGTAATTCTACCACGACTTAAATCATAAGGTGAAAGTTCAACAGTCACTTTATCCCCAGGTAAAATTCTGATATAATTCATCCGCATTTTACCTGAAACATGGGCCAATACCTTATGACCATTTTCTAACTCTACACGGAACTTAGCATTTGGTAACGGCTCTATAACTGTACCTTGAACTTCAATAGGTTCTTCCTTAGCCATATATTTGATAAGCCTCCTTATTATGTTTCTTACATAGCCCAAACTTCATTATACCATAAATCCCACAACCGACACAAATCAAAACCAACTTACAGTTTACTTAAAATTTGTGGTCCTTTTTTTGTTATCGCAATAGTATGTTCAAAATGAGCCGATAAGCTACCATCTTCTGTTACTACCGTCCAATTATCATCTAAAGTCTTGACCTTAAAATCTCCGGTATTAACCATTGGTTCAATTGCCAGTGTCATACCTTCCTTTAATACTGGTCCGTGTCCTGGTGAACCAAAATTAGGAATCTGCGGAGCTTCGTGCATATCTCTTCCTATGCCATGACCGACATATTCCCTTACTACCGAGAAATTATTTTTTTCTACATAAGTCTGAATCGCATGTGAAATATCTGAAAGGCGATTCTTTTTTTTAGCTTTTTTAATCCCTTTTTCTAGAGACTGTTTAGTTACTTCCATCAACCTTTGAGCTTCTTCTGTAACCTTTCCAACAGGAAATGTACGAGCAGCATCACCATTAAACCCTTCATAAAAAGTTCCAATATCAAGGCTAACAATGTCTCCTTCTTTTAAAATCCTTCTGGAATTTGGGATACCGTGAACAACTTCATCATTTATTGAGATACATATGGAAGCAGGAAATCCTCTATATCCTTTAAAAGAAGGTTCAGCCCCATGCTCTCTAATAAATGCATCGCCTTTTTTATCAATTTCAGCGGTCGATATTCCAGGTTTGATTAAGCCTCTTAAATATTCATGAGTTTTTGCTACAATCTGATTAGCCTTCCTCATAATATTTATTTCTCTCGGAGATTTTAAGATTATCATAAAACTTTCTCCTTAAAAATCTTATCAATCTTTTTAAATACTTCCTCAATTCCAGCATTACTTTTTACAGTCACCAATTTATCACGCTCATTATAAAAGTCTATTAATCTTTTTAAATTCTCTTTGTTTACTTCTAATCTTTCTTTAACTACTTCTTCAGTATCATCAGACCTCTGAATAAGTTTCCCACCACATTTATCACAGATTCCTTCTTTTTCAGGTGGATTATAGTCAAGATGATAAGTAGCTCCACAATTACTACAGGTTCTTCTATGAGTCAATCTTTTTATTAATTCTTCTCTTGCTACATCGATATATAGTGCCAGATCTAAAGTTCTTTTCATACTTTCTAACATTTTTTCTAAAGCCTCTGCTTGATTTATTGTTCTGGGGAATCCATCTAGAATAAATCCGTCGGTACAATCATCTTTTTTAAGCCTTTCTCTAACAATATTATTAGTGATTTCATCCGGTACTAGACCACCGGAATCTATAATTTCTTTGGCCTTTTTACCGAGTTTGGTCTCATTTTTTATTGCATTTCTGAATATATCTCCTGTGGAAATATGGGGTATATCATATTTTTTGCTTAATTTCTTTGCCTGAGTACCTTTACCTGCCCCCGGTAAACCAAGTATTATAAGATTCATCGTCTTCCCCCTCTTAATTTATATTAATCCATGAATCCTTCATAATGTCTCATCAATAGATGTGATTCAATCTGTTGCATTGTTTGTAAAGCAACACCTGTCATAATTAATACTGAAGTACCACCAAAGCTGATATTAACACCAGTAAGAGGACCCATAGCAAATGGGAGTAGTGCAACGATCGTTAAGAAAACTGCACCTGCAAGTGTAACTCTAACTAATATTTTATCTAAATAATTAATAGTAGCTTTACCCGGTCTTATACCTGGTATAAATCCACCGTTTTTCTGCATGTTTTCTGCTACTTCTTCTGGGTTGAAAGTAATAGCGGTGTAAAAATATGTGAAAAACAAGATCATTAAGGCATAAAGTATCAAATAAAGTGTAGAACCAGGTTGGATCATAGAGGCTATATTTTGTGCCCAATCAAATGGTATTACCTGTGCTATTACACCAGGGAATAACAGAACTGATGATGCGAAAATAACTGGTATAACACCCGCCTGATTTACTTTCATTGGTATATGAGTACTTCTGCCACCATATACCTTTCTACCAACAATCCTTTTCGAATATTGAACTGGTATCCTTCTTTCACCTTCCTGAACAAAGATTATCCCTGCAACAATAAGAACAGCAAATACTAAGAATAAAAGTATATTGAAGATAGAAACACTGCCCGCTCTAAATAATTTGTATGTGCTGTAAAAGTCACTTGGAAATCTTGAAATAATAGAAGTAAAAATAATTATTGAAATACCATTACCGATACCTTTTTCATTAATTTGTTCACCCAGCCACATTAAGAAAGCGGTACCTGCAGTCAATGTTACTACAATTAAAAACAAATCAAATAATGTTGGGTTCGGTACGGCTCCAAATCTATTAATATATGATGTGATCCCAATACCCTGAATAACAGCTAATACAATTGTCCCATATCTAGTATACTGTGCAATTTTCTTTCTTCCTTCTGCACCTTGTTTTGATAATTCCTCTAGTTTCGGAATAACAACGGTTAAAAGATTAAGAATAATTGAGGCTGTAATATATGGGGTAATACTCATCGCAAAGATAGTAAAGTTTCTTAAGGCACCACCTGAAAATAAATCGAGGTAGTCCATTACTCCTCCACTACTTCCCTGAAAAAGTCGTTCCTGCAAAATACTAACATCTACTCCAGGAACCGGGATATGTGCTCCTAATCTATAAACAACCATCATCGCTAAGACAAATAATACTTTTTTTCTTAATTCTTTTACTTTAAATATATTTTTAAATGTCGAGAACAACTTATATCACCTCAGCTTTTCCGCCGGCATTTTCTATCTTTTCAACGGCAGATGAACTGAAGGCATTTGCCTTTACCACCAATTCTTTACTCAAATCACCTTTTGCTAGAATTTTGAGACCATGTTTGGCAATATTATCAATAAGTCCGTCTTCTTTTAGCATTCCAGGTGTTATTTCAGTACCGTCTTCATATCTATTTAACTGATAAACATTAATAATATTAAATTCTTTCTTAAATTTGTTATTAAAACCTCTTTTAGGTAGTTTTCTAAATAAAGGAGTCTGTCCACCTTCAAAAGTTGGTCTAGTTTTTGAACCAGATCTAGAATTTTGACCATTAGCTCCACGTCCGGAGGTATAACCTCTGCCGGAACCTGTACCGCGGCCAATTCTTCTCTTTCTTTTTTTAGAACCTTCAGCAGGCTTTAAATCATGTAAGTTCATAACGTACTGCACCTCCTTAATTATCCGAGAATTTCTTCTACTGTTTTTCCTCTAAGTCTAGCTACTTCCTCAGCTGATTTCAACTCTTTCAACCCAGTAATAGTAGCATTTACCATATTAATAGGATTAGATGAACCTAGTGATTTTGTTAAAATATCATTAATTCCAGCTAATTCTACAACTGCACGAACAGGTCCTCCAGCAATAACACCAGTACCTTCAACTGCAGGTTTTAATAAAACTCTACCTGCTCCAAATACTCCTGTTATTTCATGCGGGATTGTGGTATCAACAATTGGTACCTTTATAAGATGTTTTTTAGCATCATCTACACCTTTTCTAATTGCGGCAGGTACTTCATTTGCTTTACCAATTCCTGCTCCTACATACCCATTTGAATCTCCAACTACTACGAGGGCACTAAAACTAAAATTACGCCCACCCTTTACAACTTTAGATACACGATTTATATTAACTACTCTTTCGTCTAAATCCAATTTTCCTGGATCAATATTGCTCATGTAATCGCCTCCTTCGTTAAAATTTTAAGCCTTTCTCTCTTGCTGCTTCTGCAACTGCTTTAACTCGCCCGTGATATTTATATCCAGCTCTATCAAATACAACTTTTTCTATATCATTTTCTAAAGCCCTTTCAGCGACTAATTCGCCTACTTTTTTAGCAGCTTCTACATTACCTGTTTTCTCTAATTTATCACTCAGCTCATTATCAACCGTTGCTGCCGAAACAAGAGTATGACCAGTTAAATCATCTATTATTTGCACATAGATGTTTTTCAAACTCCTGTTTACAACCATTCTTGGTTTACTAGGAGTACCTGTAATCTTATTTCTAATTCTGAAGTGCCTTCTTTTTCTGGCAGCTCTCTTATCCATAATTATCACTCCCTTCAATTAACCGGTTTTACCAACTTTCCTTCTAATGTGTTCATCGACATATCTTACCCCTTTACCTTTATAAGGTTCGGGTTTTCTTTGCTCTCTAATATTTGCAGCAATATCACCGACTAACTGTTTATCATAACCTGATACAGTTACGATGTTTTTTTCCACATCAAAATTAATTCCTTCCCGTGCTTCTATTTTTATTGGATGAGAATAACCAAGTTCTAAAATTAAATCACTGCCTTGAACTTTCGCGCTATATCCCACTCCAACCAATTCTAATTTCTTTTTAAATCCTTCGGTTACACCTTCAACCATCCCCTCAATCAGACTACGAATTAACCCATGTTCTGAACGGTCATCTTTTGAATCAGATGGTCTCTTTACAACCACGGCTTCGTCTTCAATATTTATATCAAATGAAGAGTTAAATTCCCTGCTTATTTCCCCATTAGGGCCTTTAACAGTTACTTTTTCCCCATCAATATCAACATCTACTTTTTCAGGAATGTCAACGGGTTGTTTACCTATACGGGACATATAATTCACCTCCAGCTATTATTCTTAAAATATTTTACTTCTACTATTTACCATACGTAACAGACTACTTCTCCCCCAACGCCTTCTTTGCGGGCTTCTTTACCAGTTAAGATACCTCGAGATGTAGAAATAACAGCTATACCTAAACCTCCAAGTACTCTTGGGATTTCATCTTTATTTACATAAACCCTTAATCCAGGTTTGCTTATTCTTTTTATACCAGAAATAACTTTCTCGTTTTCTTTTCCATACTTCAAATAAATTCTAACTTTATTTTGCGGATAATTATCTATGATTTTATACTCTCTTATAAAACCTTCATCCTTTAAAGTCTTAGCTATATTTATCTTCAAATTCGAAGCAGGTATATCAACAACATCTTTATTAACATTATTGGCATTGCGAATACGAGTCAACATATCTGCAATCGGATCAGTAATATTCATTAAACCATCCTCCTTCCTGATTTTACCAACTTGCTTTTTTAACTCCGGGTATTTCACCTTTATGTGCTAATTCTCTGAAACAAATTCTACAGAGATCAAATTTTCTCATGTAACCTCGAGCTCTTCCACATCTACTACATCTATTAACTTTACGTGTAGAATATTTAGGCTCCTTTTTAGCTTTTTCGATTAATGCCTTACGGGCCATAAAATTAATCCCTCCTTTATTGGACTATTTTTTAAATGGCATACCCATTAATCTTAACAGTTCGAATGCTTCTTCATCAGTCTCAGATGAAGTCACGATGGTAACTTCTACACCATGAACTTTATCTACATCGTCAATATTGATTTCTGGGAATACAATATGTTCATCTAGTCCAAGACTATAATTACCTCTTCCATCAAATGCATCTGGAGAAATACCTCTAAAGTCCCTAACACGTGGATAAGTTATATTAATCAACTTATATAGAAATTCATGCATATATTCACCACGTAAGGTTACTTTAACTCCGACCGGCATTCCCTCACGAATTTTAAAATTAGCTATCGCTCTTTTTGCTCTAGTTACTGTAGGTTGTTGCCCAGTAATTTCAGCAATATTTTCTACAACTTTATCTAATAATTTAGGATCTTCTTTAGCTTCTCCAATCCCAACATTAACTACAATTTTTTCAAGCCTTGGTGCTTCCATGACGTTATTGTAATTAAACTTTTCAACCAATTGAGGCAAAATCTCTTCACGATATTGTTCGGCTAAAACGGACATCCAATAACCTCCTTCCAATTAAATCTATTTATCTATTACTTCGTCACAACTTTTACATATTCTAACTTTATCACCGTTATCTAAAACTTCCACTCCGAAGCGTGATCTTTCGTCACAACGAGGGCAAACAAGCATAACATTGGAAATATGAATAGGGGCTTCGTTTTCAATTATTCCACCCTGAGGCATATCCTGTGTAGGACGCATATGTCTACTAACTATATTAATGCCTTCAACGATTACACGGTCGTTATCTTTATCAACACTAAGAACTTTGCCTCGTTTCCCTTTATCTTTGCCATATATTACTTCAACAGTGTCGTCTTTTTTAATTCTCATTAAACTCCCCCCTCTTATAATACTTCAGGTGCTAAGGAGATAATTTTCATGTGGTTCTTATCTCTCAGTTCACGTGTTACAGGTCCAAAGATACGGGTACCTGTTGGATTATTGTTATTATCAATAATTACAGCAGCATTTTCATCAAACTTTATATATGAACCGTCTTTGCGTTTCATTTCTTTTTTTGTCCTTACAATTAAAGCAGTCACTACTTCGCCTTTTTTCACCATGCCGTCTGGTATTGCTTCTTTTACTGAAGCTACAACTTTGTCACCAATACCGGCATATCTTTTTCTTGAACCACCCAGTACTTTTATACATAAAAGTTCTCGGGCTCCTGAATTATCGGCTACCTTAAGTCTACTTTCAGACTGAATCATTTAGAACCCTCCTCATCTATAATGAACATTATTTTGCTTTAGTAATAATTTCAAGAACTCTCCATCTTTTTTCTTTGCTTATTGGACGAGTTTCTATGATACGTACTTTGTCACCTTCATTACATGTATTTTCTTCATCATGAGCTTTATATTTTTTAGTTTTTCTTACAACTCTTTTATACATTGGGTGTTGAGTTTTGCGTTCAACAGCAACTGTGACAGTTTTATCCATCTTATCACTGGTCACAAAACCAGTACGTATCTTCTTATTGGTATTAATATCTGCCATAATCAATCTCCTTTCTTAACAAACTAGGCCTGATTAATCTCAAGCTCTTGTTCGCGCTTAATTGTTTTAATGCGAGCAATAATTCTTCTTACCTCACGAATTCTAGTAGGATTATCTAATTGAGCAGTCGCATGTTGAAATCTTAGGTTAAAAAGTTCTTCTTTAAATTCTCTCAACTTCTGATCTAATTCTGCTTCTGTCAAATTTCTTAATTCATCAGCTCTCATTGGACTCACCATCCGTTTCATCTCGTTTCACAAATTTAGTTTTAATTGGTAGTTTATGAGAAGCAAGTCTCATAGCTTCTTTAGCCACTTCTTCTGGTACACCAGCCAATTCAAACATAATCCTACCGGGTCTAACTACTGCAACCCATTTTTCAGGAGCACCTTTACCACTCCCCATTCTTGTTTCAGCAGGTTTAGCAGTAACAGGTTTGTCCGGGAATATTTTTACCCAAACTTTTCCACCTCTTTTTATATATCTTGTTAAAGCAACTCTGGCAGCTTCTATCTGGCGATTTGTAATCCAGTGTGGTTCAAGAGCTCGTAAACCATATTCCCCGAAGGAAATATCGGTACCTCGAACTGCTCTCCCTTTCATCCTGCCTCTTTGTTGCTTGCGATGTTTAACCCTTTTAGGTACTAACATTTAGAAACCTCCTTTCAAACAATTCTATTATTCATCATCTACTTCAGGTAATATTTCACCTTTGTTAATCCAAACTTTAATACCTATCTTTCCATATGTTGTTTCTGCTTCAGCAAAACCATAATCAATATCGGCTCTAAGAGTATGGAGTGGAACACTTCCTTCTTGATAACCCTCAGTTCTTGCCATTTCGGCTCCACCTAAACGGCCGCTGCTCATTATTTTGAAGCCTTCAGCACCCATTTGCATGGCTCTATCCATAGCTTTCTTCATTGCTCTTCTGAAAGAAACTCTTCTTAATAATTGTTGAGCAATATTTTCAGCAACAAGTTGAGCATCTAATTCTGGTTTATCAACTTCTACAACATTTATTTGAGCATTTTTCCCAGTGGTATTTTCAATTTCTTTTCTTAACGCATCTACTTCTGAACCACCGCGACCAATCACCATACCTGGTCTTGCAGTATGGACATCAATCTTCAATCTGTTAGCTGCTCTTTCGATGACTATTCTAGATATTCCTGCTTCAAACATTTTTTCTTTTATATACTTTCTAATTTCAATATCTTCATGTAGCAGTTCTGCATAGTTATCTTTATCGGCATACCATTTAGCATCCCAATCTTTAATAACTCCTACACGAAGACCATGTGGATTTACTTTTTGACCCAAATTTAACCCTCCTTCTTCTCTTCAAGAATAACAGTTACATGACTTGTCCTTTTGTTAATAGGACTTGCTTGTCCCATTGCTCTAGGACGAAACCTCTTCATAGTTGGTCCTTCATCAACATAACATTTTGAAATATACAAATCATCAACAAGCATATCATGATTATTTTCAGCATTTGCAATAGCTGAATTAAGTACCTTTTCTATTATTTTTGAAGGCTTATTAGGTGTATTTTTTAATATTCCTAATGCCTGTCCAATATTTTTCCCTCTTATTAAATCAATTGTTCTTCTTGCTTTACGCGGGGAAACTCTCACATATTTGGCAACAGCTTTAGCTTCCATAATATAAACCCCCCTTTAGTGTTTATTTAAGTGTAGTAGAACGTTCGGTATGTCTACTATGACCTCTAAATATTCTAGTAGGTGCAAATTCACCTAATTTATGTCCTACCATTTCTTCAGTTATAAATACTGGTACATGTTTTCTCCCATCATGGACAGCTATTGTATGTCCAACCATATTTGGATAAATGGTAGAACTGCGTGACCATGTTTTTATAACTTCTTTACTACCAGTTTCATTTAATTCTTCAATTTTACTCATTAATTTATCTTCGACAAAAGGTCTATTATTATCGGATCTAGCCATTAAATAATCCCTCCTTTAACCTTTTCTTTTCTTGGTTTTACGGGACCTGATAATATATCTATCAGATTTTTTAGTTTTTCTTGTCTTTTTACCCATCGTCTTTTGTCCCCAAGGAGTAACTGGATGACGTCCAGCAGGTGACTTACCTTCACCACCACCATGTGGGTGATCGTGTGGGTTCATTACAACACCCCGTACTGATGGTCTTTTACCTTTCCATCTACTACGACCAGCTTTACCTAAGGTAATATTTTCATGATTAATATTTCCAACCTGACCAATCGTTGCTTTGCATTCTAATCTAACTAAACGAACTTCACTAGAAGGCATTTTAATATGGGCAAAGTTTCCTTCTTTAGCAAGAACCTGAGCATTAGCTCCAGCGGATCTTGCAATTTGTCCACCCTTACCCGGTTGTAGTTCTACATTATGAATAATAGTACCAACCGGAATATCTTTTAATTTGAGTGAGTTTCCAGGAACTATGTCCACTTCTTCACCAGAAATTATTTGATCTCCTACAGCCAACTTATCTGGAGCAATAATGTATCTTTTTTCTCCATCAGCATATGTTAAAAGTGCAATCCTGGCTGTTCTATTTGGATCATATTCTATTGATGATACCGTTGCTGGTATACCATCTTTATTTCTTTTAAAATCTATTATTCTGTAACGTCTTTTATGACCTCCACCTCTTCTTCTTGAGGTTATCCTTCCGTTTACATTACGACCGCCAGTTTTATGAAGCTTAGAAACCAAACTTTTTTCTGGCTCTTTTTTAGTAACTTTTTCAAAAGAAGAAACAGTCATATATCTCCGGGAAGGAGTTGTCGGTTTAAAGGTCTTGATAGCCATTGTATTCCCTCCTTTAACAGTAAATATTAGAGTCCTTCAAATATTTCTATTGAATCCTCTTCGGCTAATTTAACTAAAGCTTTTTTCCAGCTTGCTGTTCTACCTTCGGTTCTACCGAGTCTGCGCTTTTTCCCGCGCATATTCATTGTATTTACATTATCAACCTTTACATTAAATATTTCTTCAATAGCATTTTTGATTTCAATTTTATTTGAATTTTTTGCAACTTTAAATGTATAAGTGTTATTTTCTTCCATTTTTAACATGCTGTTTTCAGTAATGACCGGTTTAATTAAAACATCTCTAAAATCTTTCATTCTCCCAGCACCTCCTCAATCTTTCTTACAGCCTCTTCTGACATCAATATTACTTCATTATCTAAGAGGTCATAAGTGTTTAAACCATCTAATACAAGTGTTTTCACATCAGGTATATTTCGTGCAGACAAATAAACTTTTTTATCTTTTTCAGGAAGAACGATTAAAACTTTCCTATCTTCTAAACCTAAATCTTCTAAAAGGCTTATCATTTTTTTGGTTTTGATTTCATCAACTTTAAGTTCATCTAAAATCATTAAACCTTCATTTTGAAGCTTGTCACTCAAAACAGATTTAAGTGCAATTTTTTTCATTTTTTTGTTTACTTTTTTATTGTAAGAACGGGGTTTTGGTCCAAAAGTAATACCTCCACCTACCCATAACGGGGAGCGTATACTACCATGCCTTGCTCGCCCTGTTCCTTTCTGCCTCCAGGGCTTTCTGCCTCCACCTCTAACTTCGTTTCTAGTTTTAGTGGATGCATTACCGCCTCTTACTTTAGCTAATTGTGAAGTTACTACTTGATGTACAACATTTTCGTTTATTTTACTATTAAATATATCATCTGACAAATCTATACCAGTGATTTCTTCACCATTGTTGTTATATTTAACTGCTTGAGGCATTATATATCCTCCTTTCTATCCATCTTTTTTACTTTTCTTTTCCAATAAGTGATATTATACTCTTGTTGGGACCAGGAACTGATCCTTTAACTAAGACAACCTTTTTTTCTGTATCTACCTTCACAACTTCTAAATTATGAATAGTAGTTTTTTCATGTCCCATTCTCCCGGGCATTTTTTGTCCTTTAAATACTCTCGATGCATCAACAGCTCCTATTGAACCAGGTGCTCTATGAAAGTGAGAACCATGTGTTTTTGGTCCAGCCGTTTGGTTCCATCTCTGAATATTTCCAGAAAATCCTTTCCCTTTGGAAATACCCTGAACTTTTATAATTTCACCTTCTTCAAAGATGTCTACTGTTATTTCATCACCTATCTCTAAATCTTCTTTAAAATTTCTAAATTCAACCAAATATCTTTTGGGACTTAAATCATATTTTTTAAATTGACCTAATTCTGGTTTATTAAGCTTTCTTTCTTTTATATCTTCAAAGCCTAGTTGAATGGCTTTATATCCATCTTTTTCTTCTGTACGTTTTTCGGTTACAACACAAGGCCCTGCTTCAATCACAGTCACCGGTACCATATTACCTTCTTTATCAAATATTTGGGTCATACCCTTTTTCTTACCTAGTAATCCTTTAGCCATCTCTTAGTACACCTCCTGACCTTATAATTTAATCTCGATATCAACACCGGCCGGTAAATCTAATCTCATTAGTGAATCTACCGTTTTTGAAGTTGGATCAAGGATATCAATTAATCTCTTATGAGTCCTCATTTCAAATTGTTCCCTTGCATCTTTATGAACATGAGGAGACCTCAAAACAGTAAAAATTTCTTTTTTAGTTGGAAGTGGGATTGGACCTGAAACATCTGCTCCAGTTCTCTTAGCTGTTCCCACAATCTTTTCAGCTGATTTATCCAAAAGCTCGTGTTCAAATGATTTTAATCTGATTCTTATTTTTTCATGATTGGTCATTATCTTCCCTCCTTCAAACAAACCGAGATAAAGAACAGTTAAAGAAGAGGATTTAAATCCCCTTCTTGTTTGCCATTATTTACTCAACTATTTCTGTTACTACACCAGAAGCTACAGTACGGCCGCCTTCACGAATCGCAAATCTTAATCCTTCTTCCATTGCTATCGGAGTAATTAGTTCTGCACTCATCTCTATATTGTCACCAGGCATTACCATCTCCACTCCTTCTGGAAGCTTGATTGTGCCTGTCACATCTGTGGTCCTGA
>JAWOEZ010000093.1:0-5478 GCA_046482435.1 Halanaerobiales bacterium | reverse complement strand
CATCAAACTCAGGAAGCCTTTTTATATGATGATATAAATATAGTAGTTGCTACAAATGCCTTTGGAATGGGAATCGACAAATCAAATGTCCACTTTATCATCCATTATAATCTGCCTAAAAATCTTGAATCATATTATCAGGAAGCTGGTAGAGCGGGTAGAGATGGAGAACCCAGTGAATGTATTTTGCTATACTCGCCCGGGGACCAACAAATTCAGAAATTTTTAATAAACCAAACCGAAACAACCGTAAAAAGAAAGCAAAAACAAATGCAGAAACTACAAAAAATGGTGGATTATTGTCACACCACAAAATGTTTAAGGAAATATATTTTATCGTATTTTGGAGAAAAAGATTTAAAAGACAAGTGTGGAAACTGCAGTAATTGTAATGATAGTAGACAATTAACTGATCTAACTGAAGAAGCACAAAAAATACTTTCCTGTGTTTATCGGATTGATGAACGCTGGGGAGCAACTATGACTGCTAGGGTCTTAGCGGGCTCCCAAAATAAAAAAGTATTAAGTAATAATTTCGATAAAATAACAACCTATAACATCATGCCTAACCAAACCATAAAAGAAATTAAAGAACAGATAAACATGCTCGCAGCTGATGGGTATTTGAATTTAACAGAAGGTAAATATCCAATAATAAAATTAAATAACTTATCTTATAAAGTGTTGAAAGGCAAGGCTAAAGTTAAACTAAGGATAGAAAAGAAATACGATAAAATAAGTAATGATAATGATTTATTTACAGAACTAAAAAAACTGAGAAAACAGATATCTAAAGATGAAGGGGTTCCTCCTTATGTAATATTTCATGATAAAGCTTTACGAGAAATGAGTTATTATTTGCCAACAGATAACCATTCTATGCTTAAAATAACGGGAGTTGGGACTGTAAAGTTCAAAAAATATGGTAAACAGTTTATCAAGGTGATTAATGAATATAAGTAAAATTAATAATTTATCTTAATTTAAAATATTATATTTATAACAATATTTATTCTAATAAGGAGTGTCAAAATTAGATGGATAACGAAGAAAAAATTGGGGGACGCGCGTACTCAAATGGAGTACGGCTCAAAAATAAAAATAGATCTGTTAAAGCCTATTACGATAATAATGGTGATATAAAAATAGAAACAAAACAGGTTAAAAAAAATACATATATGAACTACATTAAATATTTACCTATAATCAGGGGTATTGCAGTATTATTTTTTGCTGTTTTATCTTTTTTAAAAGAGGTTTTTAAAGATCCAAAAAAATACTGGTTTATATTTTTGATTGTAATAGCAGAGATTTTGTATATGATGTTACCTGGTGATTCAAGCACAGCAATTCAAGGAGTATTTTTCATTATCTATATTTCTATACCTATCATTTTACTTATTATCTTTAAAAGTAGTGTCTCAGAAGTTCTTAAATTTCATGGTGCCGAACATAAAGCTGTAAACTATTATGAAAACAACTATAAAGGTAATATAGTTTCTTATTCCAGAATTCATCGTAGATGTGGAAGTAATATTGTATTTTTCTATATTATAATTTCCATTTTAGTTAGTTTTTTTGATTTAGGTTTTCCTTTACTATTAAAGGAGCTTTTAATTTTAGGAATAGCTTACGAAGCTATTAAATATTTACCTGAAAAACTGCTGGGTATACCTTCAGTATTTCAGAAAATATTTGCCCGGGAACCTGATGAAAGACAATTGAAAGCAGCGGAGAAGGCTTTAGAAGTTTTAACAAATAAGAACTGAAATACAAACAGATTATTACTATTTTTAAAATGGGAGAGAAATCGAGAATGGAAGATATAAGATATTTAAAATTATTATCAAATCAATATCCGAATGTTCCTGCCGTCAGTACTGAGATTATAAACTTAAAAGCTATCTTAAACTTACCAAAAAGTACAGAACATTTTCTAACTGATTTACATGGGGAACATGAAGCATTTCAGCACATGCTAAAAACTGCTTCTGGTTTAATTAAATACCAGATAGAACAAATATTTTCTTATGATATAGATGATTCAGAAAAAAATGAATTAGCTACACTTATATATTATCCAGAAGAAAAATTGAAATTATTAGATGATAAAAAAGAGCTTACTAAGGAATGGTATAAAACTTCTTTAAACAGAATTATCAAACTTTGTAAAGAAGTTTCATCTATTTACACCCGTTCTAAAGTAAGAAAAGCATTACCTCAAAAATTTTCATATATCATTGAAGAATTACTTCACTTAAAAAAAGATGATCAAAATAAAAAAGATTATCATGATCAAATCATCTCTACAATTATAGAAATTGGACAAGCAGAAAGTTTTATTATCTCTTTATCAAAATTAATACAGACTTTTACAATAGACAAACTACATATAATAGGTGATATTTTTGATAGAGGTCCCAATCCACATAAAATATTAGAAGAATTAAAAGACCACCACAACTGTGATATCCAATGGGGAAACCATGACATATTATGGATGGGAGCTGCCTTGGGACAGAAAGCCCTATTAGCTACTGCTATTAGAATTACATTAAGATACGGTAATCTTGAACTACTTGAAGAAGATTATGGAATAAATATGAGGCCTTTAGCTAGATTAGCTAGCCATTATTATGATCAAAATATCTATCAAGGTTTTCAGCCAAAACAAATTGATAAGGAATTAGATAATAAAGAAAAAAATATAATTTCTCAAATGCAGAAGGCAATAGCAGTTATTCAATTTAAACTTGAGGGTAACCTGATAAAAAGAAGATCGGAATTCAAAATGAATGAAGCTCTCTATCTAGATAAAGTCGATTTTCAAAACGGTATTATAACTTTAGAGGGAGAAGAATACGAGCTAACAGATAGTAATTTTCCTACAATCGACCCCGAAAAACCCTATAAACTTAACAAACAAGAAAAAGAGGTAATAGAACAACTCAGTCATTCTTTTAAAAATAATGATAAGTTACAAAATGATATCAGGTTTTTATTTAATAATGGAAGTATGTACTTGAATTATAATGACAATTTACTATATCACGGTTGTGTGCCCTTAACAGAAGATGGAGAATTTTCATCAATGAAAATAAGAGGAGTAGAATACAAAGGTAAAGAACTTTTGGATTTCTTTGATGATATCGTCAGAAAAAGTTATTCATATAAATATGAAGAAACGGATTATAGAGACTGGCTATGGTATTTATGGAGGGGCGAGTTATCTCCCCTATTTGGCAAAGATAAGATGACCACATTTTGCCGTTATTTTTTAAAAGAACAAACCTTGTATAAAGAAGAAGAGAACCCATACTACGAATCCAGAGAAAACGAAGCTATCTGTGATAAAATTCTAAAAGAATTTGGTCTTGACCCTGAAAATGGCCATATCATAAATGGTCATACACCTGTAGAAGAAAAACACGGGGAAAGCCCTATTAAAGGTAACGGTAAATTATTAGTAATCGATGGTGGGATTTCAGCAGCTTATCAAAAGAAAACTGGGATTGCAGGCTATACTTTAACTTATAATTCATTCGAAATGAGACTTATCTACCATAAACCATTTATTTCTAAAGAAGTTGCTGTTAGAGAAGGTAATGATACTGTATCATCCAACAGGATAGTTAAATTTGTCGGTAAAAAGAAAATCGCTGATACAGATATTGGAGTTAAATTACAAAACAAAGTAAATAACCTGATGAGATTATTAGAAGCATATAACAAAGGGATCTTAAAAGAAAAATATTAAATAAAATTTTATGTAAACAGGAATAATTATATGGACGCTGAATATTTATAATAAGAGAAACATGTTTATTTTGCTCTTTTTATCGAAATATCATTTTAAAAATTAAGGGGGTTTTAATGTGAAAAAGGTACTGTTGTTTACAATTATCATGCTGTTCTTATTTAGCACAGTTACTATGGCTCATCCACCTCAAGATTTGAATGTAAACTTTGATTTGGAAGATAAAATGCTTACTGTTGAAGTTACCCACAATGTCGGAGGAAGTAATACAAACCACTACGTTGAGGAAATTATTATAACAACTAATGATGAAGATATCATTATACAGAAACCCGGTCAACAGCTCAATAATAAGGAAATCTTTTACTACTATATGCCTGGTATAAAAGAGGGAGATGAATTAGAAATTACTACAATCTGTAGCGTTCAGGGGGAAATTAATGCTCCTTATAAAGTATCTGCTTCCTCAGAAGATTAAAACATTTTAAAAATATGAAAATAGTGTGGAAGTATAATTTAAGCTAAGACCTCTGGTCAAAATGCTCATATGGTTTTCCCATATACAAATTTTCTTTATAAGATTCTTCAACTCGACATAGATCTCTATTACTACTTTGAAAACAAAGAGATAAGTAATAAAAAGAATCTCTCCTTCTGTAAAAAACAGAAGTGGGGATTCTTTTATTCTGATTTTTCACTGTTTTTCTTTAAAGTTAGTTTTTTTGTTTTACAGAATATAGCCGATAAAGCCTCGCCTTTGTTAATAGGCGGGGATGTTTTAGCTATTTTAACTTTTAATCGACTTGAAAATTTAAATTATTTATACAATAAACCTCTTGACCAAACACCCTTATTATAATATTGATAATAATTTGAAATAAAGGTTTTTAAATGCTGAATACCATAAAAGTGCAAGGGGTTGATATAGGACTTAGACAATTGGCAGTTGCTAGAGTTCAAAACCCCGCTGGTAAAGAGATCAACCGCGAGTTTCATAACGGTAATCAAGCAGGTTTTATTCGTAAAAAATATCGTTCTTTAAGAAGAAAGCTAGGTCAAGCTAAAAAGATTAATGACAAAGAGCAAAGATGGATGACTGCTTTAAACCATAAAATTTCTCGTCAACTTATTAATCTTGCTGTGCAAGAGGAAGTTTGCACTATAGTTATGGAAAATCTAGAAAACATCCGTCAAACTGCTTAAAGTCTTAATCGTGCTGATAGAAACAACCTTCAAGTCTGCGTAATGACGACCTTGATGGCCTAATACTAAAACTATCAATGCTAAACTTAAAAGAAAGTTTCAGTAACTCGCCTACCAGGAATGGACTGGGAGGATGTCAATCAAAATGTTCTTATGTTTAAGCTTATCATTAATAATTTTCTCAATTTCTATAATCTGCATTGTACAGATCTGAAAAGACCACAGTCTGACTCTAGACTAAGGGTTTTTAAATGCATAATATATTTTTAATCCTAGTCATTTCCACTTTTTATGGACATATATTAAATACTAAAGAATGGATATTAGCCCAGGTGTTGTTAAAATAGTGATTACACTAATTATATTTCATTAGTTATTAAAAATTACATCGACTATATTATAATATAATCAAAGTAATAGCAAGAAGTAATTCATGGTTAGCTCTAAAGCTGATTTTTTGACAAACCAAGCCACACCTAAATATAAACTACCTTTATTTTACTAATAAGAATTTACTT
>JAWOEZ010000084.1:0-3103 GCA_046482435.1 Halanaerobiales bacterium | reverse complement strand
ATTGTAATTCCCCTTTTAAATAAAATAACCCCTAAAGGAAGTTAATCTCCAAGGTTATTAATTATATTTCTGTTACTTCTTCCTGTGAACAGTTTATGTTTATGGATAGCTCAAAATACATCTTAATATTCCTTCCTTCTGAATTAAAAGGTTACTAATTAAAAGGTTACTATATTGGTCTATATGAAGATATATTTATTATATATATATCATTTAGTACAGTTAAAATATTTACCAAATATTTCTTTTAATTGCTACATAATAGTTATAAACAACAGATCAACAGTTTTAGAGAACATAGTATTTTTTATTTTTATAGTAACTGAAGTCTTTCTTATTTAAACTTCTCTTAATAACCTTTTCATCAATTAAACTTAAACATTCCAAGAAAGCTTTTTTAGTCCTTTTATCATCAATAGATGAGAAACTAAAGCATAGCACAGGATCATCTTGTTCTTTATCTATTAAAACTTTATAGTAATTAGCCTTTTTCCATTTACCATCTGGATAATAAACATTTCGTGATACAGCTTTAATAAACTTATTCTCCACCAATTTATTTGTATGTGTAATACATGTATTTTTTGATAGTCCTGTATAATTTGCCATTTGAAGAAATGACATATAAAATTTACCATTTTTTTTATAATGTATTTTACTGTGTAGTAATATGGCAAAAAATATTAACTTTCCACTCTTAGGTTTTACTTTTAGGATTTCCTCAATTTCTTTTTTACTAATTTCAATCTTATTAACACTACCAGAAAGTTGATAGTTGTTATTAAATGCACACGCTACTACACCTTTAATTTCTTTTATGCACTCATGTAGAGGAGTTTTATAGTATTTCTTGTCCTGCCAATTCATCCATTCAATTAATCTTTTTATACATTCTTCTCTATCAAAACCATAATGGCACTTAAATAACTTTGCTAAACCTACAGTGGCATTATTTCTAGAACGTGTTTCTTTTAATCCTTCAGCTTCTAGTTTTAATAGCACATCTACACTTGCTGTCATATAGTCAATTGAGGGGATGTGATTGTTGGCGATAGAAGGAGAGGCAATATTGCTATTTGCACTTTGGTTTATCAGAATAGTATTTAATGAGGTTGTTAAACGGTACATTTCATAAGCTGTATTATTGCAATCGATAATATATTCAATTAACCTTCGGTCAATCTTTATTATTTTCAATACAAATTCTTTATCTTTTATATAATTAAAACCGTTCTCATAGTCGACATAAAGACATAGTTTATGGAAAGCATTCTCACCTTTAAAATTTACACCCAAAGGTAACTTAACTCCTCTAGTACTGGTAGGTAAGAACTCTACTTTTCCGTAATCAATATCCATTAACCCTGCGTTATAAATTACAATATTAAATAATTTTTCTGCTATGTAGTTTTTTATCCATCTGACAAAGAAAATCTCTACATGATACCCCCTATTCCCTGACCAGCTTACATAGATATATTCATTTGTAATTCCTAAGTCGTTTAAGGTTTTTATTATCTTAGTTACGACTTTTTTTGCCAGTTCATTATTTTCTACATCGACATCGAAACAGATGAACTTTGTAATATCATATCTAGGGTTTGCGAATACACCAATAGTATATTTTTTCCTGAGATGAGCTTTTAAATGAAAATCTTGTAGTGGAACGCTGTCATCGTTATAAATATCTGTATTCTTTTTAAATATTTCAGTTTCATATTTACCGTAGATATTAAGTTTAAGGTATCTTGTCCTGTTAATTATGTACAGGTCAGACAACTGAGCCACAGTTGCATCAAATAAATCATCCTTAAAAGCTTCATTACTCATCTTAATCTCCCCTTTTTTATTGCTCGGCATAATTTATTAAGCGTAAAATTCATCTCTACTCTAAAGCTCTTAAACATATAAGTAGAAACCTGTTTGTTAATCGTTAGAACAAATTTTTAACTGTCACTCCTAATTACAGTTTTAATGTAATGGCAATTTAGCGGGCAAATATACCATTCCGCTTCTTTATTTTCTATCCCCTCCTTGATTCTTTTAAACTTCTCTTGGTATTCAGGTGATAAAGGATTTCCATCAACGGTCACCATGCAAAAATCATCTCTATCTTCGTTCCACTTAGTATCGCAATAAACACACTCAATTATAGTGTCATTGTATTCATTACTGCCAATTCTTATTCCAAGTTCATCATAATTTGCCAGGGATATAGACTCCCACCTTTTAAATAATTCCTCACTACTCAATAATTCTGGAAGATTGTTACCTTCGCAATCTTTGTAGTTTTTCCTACGCTTGCAAATCCAGCAACTTCCTTTAATTTCATTTCGACAATATTCGGGAGATGCGTATGTATATAGCTCTGCACTTATTACACCCTCAACTTCTTCTTTTATTCCTCTCATTAATCCTGAGTAAGTGCTTATATCTTTGGATAGAAAGCTTTCTATAAAGCTATGTTCCCTCCAAATCTTACAGAACCAACTTGGAACAACATCATGACAATCCCACAAAATATCCATAGCCATAAAAACATTATGAGGGTCTTTTATTAATTCGGCTTTAAGTGATTGGCTAAAGTCCCACATCGTTTTTGAACCATCTTTCTCCAGCATATTAAGAAAGAATCTTTTTGCCCTTTCTTGACTCAAATCAATAATGCTGTTCATTTAATTATTCCCTCCTCAAAATTTTTTAAACCTTTTAGACCCATGTTGATTAAAACTTCACTTGTTTAGCTATTACACCACCCTTAGGAATCCTTATAATTAACTTGTCTACACCTGTCGGACAGTTGGAGATCAAATCAATCTATCCAGCTGTTAAGATTTTCCTCTAAAGTTGATATGGAATTTTCCACATCAGTTTTTTTTCGGGTAACTAATCTCACTTTATATTTTCAGCAATTCGGGCTACTTCTTTTTGTTTATATTCCCTGCTAACAGCTTCAAGCAAATCAGTCCAATGTTCGCCGCTATGACCGTTTTCCAGTTCGCTTAATACACGGGCGGCAATCTCTTCTTGATCAATATTGATTGCTGAAACCTTACTTTTAAACGCCTGGTAAAGTGCCTCTTTTACTATTGCCTCTTCATCA
>JAWOEZ010000018.1:0-7019 GCA_046482435.1 Halanaerobiales bacterium | reverse complement strand
TTCCTAAACGGAAAGATGTTTTTTCAGGGCTATTTCACTCGCTTCTTTTAGGAAACAATGAAATTTTTATCCAAAATCTTTTGAATCTTTGAATTTGTTTTCTTGTTTAATTATAAAATAAACAAGTTTTTTTACAAATCAAGATTAATTTGCGGTTTTGGAATAAGCCTCTGAAGGCACATTTGTGTTTATATTTGGTTGAATATTTTGTGATGAATCTGGTTTTCTATTATCTTTTAATCTGATAAATTTCTTCCATCCATTTGGATATTTAACTTCCTTAACTTCTACTAAGCCTTTTTATGTAATTGGTTTTTAATCTGATTACCTTTTCTTGGAGTAAATCCTGCTTTTCTATATCGTAGCTCCGTTATTTGTCCCATCATTATTATTCGGCGTCAAATCAAGAGGATTACTTCCAGACAAACTATCATCATCAAAGGAATAATATAATTCTGTGTCATTAATCTTTGGAAATGTTGCACTAACAAAAATCAATCCGAACAATAAGAATACCAATCCAAAAATAAAGTTTTTATTCATTGTGACACCCCTGCAGGATTGTCCGCCAAACTCTCATCCCTACCGAACATTTTATTTATTGCAACTAATATAATCAAATTAAGTGCAAATATTATATATTGATTATTCATAACAAAATTATAGAATGGAATTACTAGAACAACCTCATTAAATATGTCATTGAAAAATACTTCATATAAATAACTATCTATTTGCATAATTAGGGGATAAAAAAACAATATAAAAATAGTTCCTAAAAAGAGAAAAGAAATAAAAGTAAAATTAGGGATTTTCGGAGATGCAACCGCTAACAATAAAGCTAAAGCCTCAAAAAGTAAAAATCCAACAAAGAAAACATAATCATAACTTAATTTAATATCATCGTAATTGTTTGCCCTCTCTGTTAATTGGGCTTGTTGAGAAGTATTAGTTATTATATTATTTCCTACTTCTGCTGTTTGATTAAGTAACGGATTACCAACACCATCCTGAATTAAAACAATCGCAAATAACAAAGAAGTTAAAATAGTCACAATTAACATGGCTATAACCACAGATTTACCTAACATTTTCTTAACCTCCGTGCTAACAATTTGCTTGCATAAACATTTGTGACTTTATGTCTCTTTCCAACCTTATCCTGTAATTTCCTTCTTTCCGAATCAATTACTCGCAATAAATCTTTATGGATTGCCCGGGTGATACTCTCGGTAGTTCTACAATAATATTTTTTCATTTTTTAAGAAATTTTCCCCACTTAATTTTTAATCCATCCAAATAAATTTCAACTCCCATGAAATTCTTAAATAGGAACTCAAACCCATATATAAAAGTAATTCCTATCCCGAAGAATACCGTAAAATAGTATAAATACCCTAAGACTAACATAAAAATATAATATATCTCTTGTGCATCTCCTACTGAAAAAGTAAACCAATAAGGTGCATAGAAGAATAACGGAATATAAATTATTTTTATATAAACACTAACTAGAAATTGCGATATAACTCTCTTATCGAGTTTCTTATCTAAATACCACAAAACGAAAGCTCCCAGTAGTAAAAGAATAGGCATAATCCCAATAAAATTATGTAATCTTAAATCTTGTAAAGTTGCCATATATATTTCTAAGATATTTAATATTTATAAATCTTACTACGAAAAATAAAAAATTATATTTATTTCAGAACCTCAGTTCCTACTTTAATCCCGCTCGTAATATCACTTATTACATCGTTTTTTCCAATTCCTGGCATATTAACCATTTCCTCAGAAACATTTCTGAGATTCTCTGCAGTTTGAGTATTATCGGCGATAATTTCTGCGATTCCTGAATCATATATATCTTGACAGATATATTTTGCTTCGATTTTCGCTTGATCTAGTTCTGCTTGATGTGTCATTAACTTGTATAAAAACCACATTGTACCAAAGAGCAAAAGAGTTCCAAAAATAATTCCTACCACCATCATTACTTTTTTAGCAAAATCTTGGTTTTTGTCTTTCAAAGCTTCATATTTAGATTTCCAACTTAAAAAAGCATCTCTTGAGTCACTCTCTTTAGGCAAAAATACATTATTACTATTAGGATTAAATTTCAACGGATGAAGTCCAGTAGTTCTTCTTACATAATGTATCGTCTTTTTACCTTTCTCTCCAAGCAAAACAAACGTCCCTGCTTCTTCGTTATATTTGTCAACAATAAACTCTAGTTCGAGTATTTTTCTATCAATATTTTTATAATTTTCTGTGGAATCTTTATTTATATTCTTTTTTTGAGCTTTTAATTTGACTAATTGTGCTTTATAGTTGTCCAAATCTTCTTTTACGAAATCTTTTCGATTTTCGCCCGGAAAAAGCTCCTTAAAACTCTCATCTTGATTAACAAGATATAAAAGTCCGTCATTTTTGTCTCTTTTAATATTACAATTTAAACTAGTTTGGAATTGCAAAGTGTCAACACTAGGAAGCCAAACCCCAACCCTATATTTAAATTCAGTTTTAGTCATAAATGGTATTTTCATTTTTTTAACCTCTTTTTTTCTCTTTTTTCATATAATTTAATTTTTTCGTTCATATACTCTGCATGTCCGAAATTTCTTTCAGCTGATGCCCTTATATACTTACCATATTGTTTAGACATTCTATGCCAGTGTTTGCTTATTTCACTCATTGTAATTCTCCTCCATGCTATTTTTAGACAAATATTCGCTATGGCTCGGTTGTTTAGGATTTATATTATTTTTTCGAAATCCGAAAGCTTTCGGAACATCAAAAAGAGGTTTTAATTCTTTTTGTCTTTGATGTCTGTATATGTCCGTTGTAATGCCTGATTGTGCCCCCAGAGTAAACTCTGCTCCACTTCCATCTTTAACAATGTTCAAGAACAATAATAAAGTGTTAAAAAAACTCTCTCTTAGAGTTGGTTTTCTATGATATTCTACTGTTGGCTCTCGGTTCATCGACCACAAGAAAGAAGCGTATGTATCTAATATAATATGATTTCTTTCTTGGTGATTTACATTAGAAACGAATGTGTGGGCATTTAAGACAGACCTTAGAGCATTTATTTGCGTATATATAAACATATCACACGCAAAAGGCTCACTAATCCGAATTAACTCTCCCTCAGCATTATAAGACAGACCTTGCCACATTAGAGTTAGATTATTCAAATGTTCATCCAGCATATAAATATACTTTAAAACATTCTTCTCTCCAGACTCGCCAAATTCATTAAAATTGTCATCTGTCATAAAATAATAAATAAAGAACTAGCTTTATAAACTTTTGTAAGTGAGAAATATAAAATGAAAACTAAAAAAATGTAATTAAAATCACATTTCACCACTATTACCAGACTTTCCAGCGAACCTGTAAAGACCGAGAATAATTGCCACAACTACTGCAACTAAAGCAAAGATAATCACTAACTGAGCTAAAGTAGTGTTTGTTGTATCTACCTCATCACCGATTTCATCGAAATTGTCTGCTCTCGTTTCTAGATTACTAACGTGAGTGCTATTTGTAATAATATCACCAGAAACCTCTGTTGATTTATACATCACAATACCACCAGTTAATAGAATCATAGAAGTAATCAGAAAACCGATAGCCAATGCAGGCATATTTTGAACTAATTTTGTTAATCCTTCCATTTTTTGAAAATGTGTTCCTTTTAACAAGGATACTTTTAATGTATATTCCACATATATAAACATTTATTCATAACTTTAATACAAAAATTTATAAAGATATTAATCTATAAATAAATTATGGGTGAAACTTATACAGATTTAAATTGGAAGAACGATAACCCGTTTTTTATAGATTTGAATAAAAATATTTCAGAACTAAGACTGCATTTTTTGGAGGGGAACAAAAACCTTAATTTGTTGGAAAAATATTTCAATAATGCTAATAGTTTTAAAGTTTTTTATTCTGCTTATATTAATGGTAGCAAAGAATATGAAGAAAACTTTGAAAAAGCAAGTAATTATATTCAAAGCCTAGAATTTTATAAATTTCTAGCAAAACCTAAAAAAAAACCTGAGGATTTAGAAAAAGTTGTTGAAGCTTTGAAAAACTTAAATAAGTCTGTTGAAGCAATGTTATATAATTTGGCAGAAAACAATATTTTACCTAAACCAATTAAAAAGAAAAAATATGATCCTAAAAAAGCTCTTGATACTACATATTAAAAATGGCATGGAAAAAAGTAAACATAAAAGGGATAGAGGTAGAAGCTGACGAGAATTTATATTATAATCTTTTAGATTTGCTTGATTATGTGGATAAAAAATTTGATGGTGTTTATTTGCGTGATGGTATGGAGGGAGGAGGAAAATCTGAGGGAGCTTTCCAGGATGCACTGATTTTAAATCCTAACTTTAGCGAGAAAGATATTGTTTATAGTGTTGAACAATTTAACCACTGGCTTAAAACTGCTAAAAGGGGTGATGTTTGTGTTTGGGATGAGTTTGTTTTAGCGGGGTTGTCAACTGATGCTTTAACGGAGGTTCAAAAGACATTAATTAAAAAATTCACTATCTTAAGAAGTCGTGGTTTAATTGTGTGTCTAGTAATTCCATATATGTTCATGCTTAGAAAATATTTTGTTGTTGCAAGAACTAGATTTCTAATTCACACAGAAACGAAAGGAAAGGAAAGGGGGTTTTTTAAGTTGTATAATTATGGGCAAAAACATTTTTTATATAATTATGGTTATAAGACATGGATTTATAATAAGAAAGTTATACCTGGAGTTACTGGGCGGTTTAAAGTTTGGAGCCACCTATTTTTAGACCATGACAAAATAGAAGCAAAAAAACAAGAAGCTTTAGAAAGCCTAGACATCAAAGATAATAAGAAAGATTTAATCCCTACTAAGAAACAAATAGAGGCTTTACTTAATGTTAGTGGTCATTTTTCACAAATTCTAGGACACAATAGTTCTGAATATAGAAATTTAATGTTCTATGTTGATAAATTAAAAAAAAATGGTCTGAAAGGTGAAAAAGCACCTAATATTATTATTAATGAAGAATGAATCTAATTGAAACACTCGGCAGGATAGGAATAGCATTATTTAATCTAGTTATCTACATCATAGGGGGAGCTTTCCAAGTGATTGGAGGTTTATTTAGATTGTTATTCTCCTCAGTACGGCTAGGCGTGAAGATAGTTATAGTTTTTGTTATGTGTTTAATTGTTTTATACTTCTTTTTTAAGATAGTTTTATAAATAAATAAAATCATAATATAATTATGGTTTCGTATTTTGAAAAATTAAGATTAGCAAGACTCCAGAAACAAATTGGAAGAGAAGAAAAAGCAGGCAAGGCAAAGGCAGAGAAACTAAAAAAGGAAATTGCCTTGAAAAAGAAAGCTGAGGCAGAGAAACAGAAGTATAATAAACAAATTGAAACATTACAAAAAAGAATTAGAAAAGCTAGAACTGCTGGACTTTCAAAAAAGGAAATAGATTATTTAAGAGAAAAAGAAAAAATCGCTAGATTAAAGAGAGAGAAAATAAATACAACTATAAAAAGTATTGGCGATTCATTTAAAAAAGGATTTTTTAAGCTTGGAGCTTATCTTGATCAACAAGAAAAAGCCCAAACTAAAAATAAAAATAGTGGCAGGAAGAAAAATAAAACTCCATCTGCAAGTCAAATTATGGATAGTATTTTTTAGATATGTCTAATTAGAATGGTTTTTCTTCCTTCTAATTCGCTTCTTTTTTTTGCATCGTTTAAAATTTGTTTTAATTTGTTTTCTAAAAAGTCTTTTAAATCTTTAGAAACACACATCTCTAACTCTTTACGTATGTAGAGATTTAGTTGTTTTTCAATAATCATAATTATTTATAAATAATAATATTTATAAACTTTTCTATCTATAGTTAGTTTATGGATAATTATATTACATATGAAGATAATCCAGATAAGAAGAAAAAGTATTTAATGTTTGAAAAAAAGAAACTTATTTGGGCTTTTAGAATTAATTTTATTTTTGGTGTTTTGGCAGGTTTCTTTTTAGCTTTGTTAATTTTTTAACACAACATTTATAAATGTTAAAGTTAATGAATTATATGTAATGGAAAAATTAAAATTTTATGATGTCAAAGGTAAACGGAGTTTTACCTCCAACAAATATAAACTATCTACTAGAATGGTTAATGGCAAGAAAAGAAGATTCGCTGTTGCAGATGCACCTAGCGGTATCAAATCTTGGAGAGTATTATAATACTCATTTTTCAAAATGATTAATTAAATAGCTTTCCGCTTGAGCTGTGTTTAGACTGGTATAATGTTGAAGTGTAGTTCTTACATCTTTATGTCCGAGCATTACAGCTATAATCTCTGTAGGGAGCAATAACTCATATTTCATATAATTTTGAGCTGTTGCTCTTAGTGAGTGAATATTTACTCCGAACTTTCTATAACTTACATCTTGTAATCCCCTAATAGTTAATTTTACGCTTTCATTATAATTGAAATAAGCTTCTACATCAGAATATAGCTCGGGTTCAAATATGTATGTAGTTCTTTCTCTTTTAGTTTTTGGTCGCCAAATCTCGTATTTATTTTGAATATTTCTACATTCTGCAGGAATTGAAATTGCTAATACTTCTTTTTCTTTAAAGGTTTTTCTCTCTAGCCATTCTTTCCGGCATTGTTCTATTTCTCCAACCCTAAGCCCTGCATGTGCACTCAAAATAAATGCCACCTTATCTCTTCCCGATAAGGATCTTAAAATCTCTTTTCTTTTGTCGGGTTTGAGTGCTTTATCTTTAGCACTCCCATATTTTCCCCTGGCCTTAATATTTATTTTTTTAATTTTTGTCATATAATTTTAGGCAAGATACCCACTTCTTTAGATGTGGGAGGAATGCAGTCCCCCTTAAATCCTTTAATTCGGATTCATAAAACTCACTCGTAACAATGTCAGCTGTATATAGCATTGTAATCTTACCAACCGCAACACCCTCCCAGA
>JAWOEZ010000041.1:0-45271 GCA_046482435.1 Halanaerobiales bacterium | reverse complement strand
TTAACTGATTCTTCAGAAATATTACCAAAAGATTAAAACCGAGCAAATTCATCACCCATTTAAAAAAGGATGGGTTCTTTGCTCTTTTTTCCTAAATAATTATCAACTAACTCAAAAGCAGTTTTTTTAACCTCACTCCCATAGACTCCAAATAAGCTTCCTGCATTCAGTTGAAAAATAATGCCATCTTTTACCCACTTATATAATATATCTGGATTTTTAATTACTTTTTTATTTCTTTCAGGATGGGCAATTATGGGTTTATACCCCAAAACACGCAAATCATAAAAGAGTAGGTCAAGATAATCCGGAATATGGCCCATCGGTATCTCCAATAATATATATTTACTATTGTTGATCGACAATATATCTTCCTCTTTTATTTTTTTCACTATATTTTCAGATATAAATACTTCATTTCCTGGTAATATTTCAACACGGATATTATTTTGTTTCAACTTATCATTTAACGCTTTCATCTTCTTTCTTATAGCTTGAACTTTAAGTTCATATTTCCCCTCCAAATAATGAGGAGTCGCCACAATTTTATGGACTTCATATTCTTCGGCAACCTTTATTATTTCCAAAGTTTCTTCTTGAGATTGTGGACCATCATCAACTTCAGGTAAAAGGTGATTATGAATATTAATCATATTTTCACCTGCCTTTAAGTTTAATAATTTATAGACCCTCTTTTTGGATTACCAATGTCTGTCCTATAATGCATATCCTCAAAATTTACTTCCTCAATATATTCATAGACTTGGGTTATAGCATCCTCAATAGGCTCACCTAAAACTGTTAAACCTATGACTCTACCCCCTGCAGTATAAAATTTATCCCCGATTTTGGTTGTCCCAGCATGGAAAACCAAAAGATTGTCGTATCTGTTTAAATCATCCAATCCTTTAATCTCTTTACCGGTATCAAAGGTGAGTGGATATCCAGCAGATGTTAATATCACACATACGGCTGCCCTCTTATCCCATTCGATTTCCACATCGTCTAGTTCTCGGTCAATTGTCTTTTCAAATATTTCAATGATATCAGTATTCATTCGTGGTAAAACCACTTGAGTTTCTGGATCACCAAAACGAGCATTGAAATCTAATACTTCCGGACCCATATCTGTCAAAATCATGTTGATATATAATAATCCTTTGTAATTTAAGCCTTCCTCATTAAAAGCATCTAAGGCTGGTTTCAAGATGTTTTCATGGATACTTTTCTCCATTTTTTGATCCACAAAAGGTAAAGGAGAATAGGAACCCATACCACCTGTATTAGGACCTTCATCACCATCAAACACAGCTTTATGGTCCTGTGCGAATTCTAAAGGAACAAAATTTTCTCCATCAGTGAAGACCATAACTGAAATTTCTTCTCCCTCAAGAAAGTTTTCTATAACTATCCGGCTGCCAGCATCACCAAATACTTTGTCTTCCATAATCCTTGTAATGGCATCCTCTGCTTTAGCTTGATTTGTAGCAATAACCACACCTTTACCAAAAGCTAAACCTTCTGCTTTTATTACCAAAGGATAATCTGCTTCTCTTAAAAATTCTAATGCATTTTCTGGTTCTGTAAAAACCTCAAATTCAGCTGTTGGAATATTATGTTTTTCTAATATGTTTTTGGCGAAAACTTTGCTCCCTTCTACTCTGGCAGCAAGTCTGTTAGGACCAAATATTCTTAGCCCTCTTTTTTCAAATTCATTTACAATACCTTTTACTAAAGGTTTTTCCGGTCCTACTACAGTCAAATCTATTTTATGCTCATAAGCCCAGTCAGCAAGAACATTGATATCACCTGCTGAAATATCGACCCTTTCTGCCAAATCTGTCATACCATCATTCCCTGGAGCTACATAAATCTTTTCAACTTTTTCACTCTGATATAACTTCCATACCAAAGCATGTTCACGACCACCGTTTCCAACAACTAATACTTTCATGGTTTACACTCCTCGTATAATTTGATTTGAGAAATACTTCTCCACTATATAAGTTGAACACAACTACTTCCTAATGATTGCATCTTCTCTTTCAGGTCCAGTTCCAATAACTGTAATCGGTATTTCAATTTCATCTTCTATCATATTAACAAAATTTTGTGCTTCAATAGGTAATTCATTAAAATTATTAACACCTGAAATGTCCTTATCCCAACCTGGATAGAAGTCATAAACAGGTTCCTTATCACCCTGCAACCCCGCTTGCGGAATATTACAGGTCTCTTCTTTATAGGAAACACATACCTTTATTTCTTCTAACCCACTTAACACATCTAATTTGGTCAATACAAGTTCGGTTAACCCATTTACCCTAACTGCATATTTTAATAATGGGAGGTCCAACCACCCACACCTTCTTGCACGTCCCGTTGTAACCCCATATTCATGTCCTTTTTCCTGAAGAAATGCACCCATTTCATCAAAAAGTTCCGAAGGGAAAGGCCCAGCACCAACTCTAGTCAAATATGCCTTTGCTACCCCTATTATATCATCAATTCGGGTTGGACCGAAACCAGAACCAGTACAAACCCCTCCTGCAGTCGGATTAGAAGAAGTAACATAAGGATAAGAGCCATAATCAATATCTAATAATGTACCCTGAGCCCCTTCAAAAATAATATTTTCATTATTTTTATAGGCTTCATCTAAAAGTTTCGATGTATCAGTTACATAAGGTTTTATTTCCTCTGCTGCTTCTAGGTATCGTGCTAATATATCATCATATGAAAGTTCTTCTCTATTATAAACCTTACTTAATATTAAGTTTTTATATTCTAAAACACTCTCAAGTTTTCTCCCAAAACTATCTTCATCAATTAGCTCACATATTCTAATTCCCCGCCTGGCCACCTTATCGGTATAAGCAGGCCCTATACCTTTTTTGGTAGTCCCGATCCTATTATCGCCTTTGCGCTTTTCTTCTAAACCATCAATCTCTTTATGATAAGGCATTACAACATGGGCCTGTTCACTTATATAAAAATTATCAAATCTTAAACCTCGCTCTTTTAAACTTTCTATTTCAGAAATTAGTGCAATTGGATCTATCACTACACCATTCCCGATCACACTTTTTTTGGGCGGATATAATATTGAAGAAGGAATAAGATGAAGTTCATATTTTTCATCTTCAACAATTACAGTATGCCCTGCATTATTTCCCCCACTAAATCTTACAACATAATCTGCTGTTTCTGCTAACTTATCTGTTACTTTACCCTTTCCTTCATCTCCCCATTGGGCACCTACTACAATTTTTACTGACATTATTATGATTGCTTAAGTATTAATACTTAAGCTTCCCCCTTTCAAATATGTAATCTATCTTTTTTATAAAATTGTCATAACAAAATATTTTTTCAATCACTTCTTTATTTAAGTATGTCATAACTTAACCATCATTTTCAATCATTTTTTTGAAACTTTTATCATTTTCCCATGACTTCATAGCATTTCTCGGGACCACCTCGTAAGCATTTTCTCTTTTTAACTCCTCTTCGTTCAAGGCTAATATTACCTCCGTTCAAACAACAGTCCCTAGCTTTTAAACTATCTAGATTAAGAGGCCGGATCTATTCTAAAACTGTCTCTACTATCTTTAAACTAAAACAAAATAAAGATATCTAACTCCCTGAAAATAATATGGAGAAACTTATAAAATTTTATGCTGCTCAGTTTGAACTACACTCTCAAACCAGACAAAGAATCGTACAGCAATATTATAATAATCTCAAGTCTTTTTTAAAATCTAAAGGTAAAGAACGTAATCCTCAACTTGATGATGATAATAAAAAATATTGGCAGTAGCTTTAGGAGAGGTCCATCCCATGGTAACTTTTAATGATAAAGAAAGTCTTATCTATAATGGCGGCAGATTAAACTCATTTATCAGATTTAGAAATAAAGAATTGGCCAAACTGCAACATAAAATATCTTACTGTCAAAAATATTCTAAGGGCTGGAATAAACTCAATCGGGCCAAGAAAAAGTTCTTTTAAAAAGCAAAAATAAGATGATGGAGGTGTTGCAAAAATACACCAGCCATCTTATTAGTTATTGTATTAAAAACGAAGTTTCTGTTATTATAACTGTGTACCAGGAAGAATCTTATACTTCTAGGACGTGTCCTAGCTGTGGTAAAAGACATCAACCCAAAGCAAGAAACTTTAACTATCACAGGGATAGGGTGGGAGCTTTAAATATTTTAAAAAAGTATACAATTAACACTTTAGAAGGTAAGTCCAATCGGTTAGAAGGTGAATTGAGCTCACCCTGGGGAGTAAGGTATCAATCTAGCTCCCTTAGTTGCTAAATTGAATGGAATCCTAGACCTTTTAAGAGTCGGGGTCTTTCAGCGTAATATCAATTTGTAACTAAAGCTGTGTTCCTGTCCAGTTTATCCAATACTAATTCTTCTTACTTCTGGATTTATAGTAGCAAAAGTACCAACCGGACCTGAAATCTGATCAACTTTAATGAAAACTTCAACCTGTTTGAGCATTTTTTGATTTCTTTGTATTTCTTTGTACAAACTGCTAATTTCAAACCAAAAGTTATGGGCTCGGCATGTATATCATGGGTTCTACCGATCATAACCGTGACTTTATGTAATAAGGTTTTTCTCTTATAATAGACTTTAATTTTTGAAGATTTTTTTGTACCAAAGTCAAAGCTTCGCTTAATCGCTAAGCTAACCCTGTATCTTCTATATCATTAGATGTAATACCTTCGTGAATATATTTAGATTCAATCCCTGACCCTCATTAACATCTTCTATAAAACAAGCCTATCATGACTAAACTCCTCTTCTATTTCTTTAATTCTATTTACATCAAATACTGTATTGCTTTTTATCTTTTCATATACTTCTCTAGGTACTTCTCCAAAGCTCATACGCACTTTAACTACTGCCAATTCAACATCAAGTCATTTTTAATACTTGTTTTTCCCCAAATGTTTTTCTATGTCAGTTCTACTATAACTATTAAGCAAAGTTATCTTCCTTTCCGTGTTTATCTTTTCCGACTCAATGGTAGCAAATATGGTTTTTAGTGTCAAGTAAGGAAAGTGTAAATAATTGAATAGTTTATTTTGCAATTTAACATTGTATTTTTACCTTAAAAGATGTATAATTTTTTACGAGGGTGAATAAAAATTGGAAAAAATAAAATTAATAGAACATAGAAAAATTAGAATATGCTGTGATAACGAAAAACAGAGTATCGAATTGGGCCGTGAAAGTATAAAACACGGGTTTTTAAAAACTTTACCAGGTCCTTCTTTGCCAGTATTCATCTATCTTCTCACTCATATTGATACAGAGAAATCAATAAGAACCAATCCTGCAATAATGGCAGGATTTTTAGCTCTTGACCGTGAAAATATTAAAAAGGGCTTAAATATATTACAAAAAAATGGATATATTAATCTAAAGAAAAAGAAAAAAGGCAATTATACTTATGAAATAAAAGTGGATTTAAATAAAATAGTCGGTTCTTGTTTTAATGATAAGAAGAATGATTCAAGAGAAAACTCAGATACATATAGATCTAAAGTTCTGAATAAAAATAACCTTTCTGAAACTGATTATATTAAAGCCTTAATTAGTTTTTTGCCGGAGGGAATCGATCATTCCCTAATTGAAGAGGAAATAAAACACTGGCTCAATGATTTTGATAAGAAAATGATCAAAGAATTAATCAGAAGAGTTGATAAATGGATAAATAAAAATAATAAAAATAAAAAAGAAGGTTTTTATTATCTTCATGGAATCGTAGATGATTGGTACAACAAAAACATCTTTGATTATGAACGCCTAAAGTACTTCGATAGAATGTATAGGGAAACTAATGAATTGGCTAAATGTTATGGCTTTAAAAATTGGTTTAATGTAAGCGAAAGTCAAATGGAAATATTTTCAGAATGGTTAAATGAAGAGAAGGGATTAAGTGTATCAATAGCTAAATATGCTATAAAAGAAGCATTCCGCCGTAAAAGTGACGGACAACCTTCTTTAAAATACATAGAAGATAATTTTATTACTCCATTGAAGGAAAATAATGTTAAAAGTATAGACCAAGCTAAAAGAATTTTAAATAATAATTCATATCAAAATAATAAAAATTATAATAAAAAATCGCAAGATAATAACAATTGGGAAACATTCGAATGGGATATAGAAGATTTAAATTAATATCATACAGGAGGAAAAAAGATGGCCTTAGAGCAAGATTATTCCGAAAAAAGAGAAGAAAATGTTGAACAAGAATTTCAATTGCTTTCTATTTTATTACAGTATCCAGAAAAAATAGATGAAGTTGCTGATGTCTTAGAAACTAGACATTTTCTTAATTCAAAAGCCCAATTAATCTATGATATCTTATTAAAACAATTTGAAAGAGATAACCAAATCTCCAAAACAAAACTGTTTTTAAAATTGAAAAACGAAAACATTGTCAAAAACCCTGAAAAAATGCTAGATAACTTAACTTCTGGGTTTAATACCCCTGAAGAATTAAAACCAACCATTGATATAATAAAAAAGAACCATCAAAAAGACCTATTGATAAGAGCTTCCCACAAGATAGATAAATTAGCACAACAGCCTGAATTAGATATCTCAGAATATCAATCCAGAGCCCAGGAAATAATTTTTACCGCAACTAATGAATCATCCGATTTAGATAAACATATCTATACAATGGAAGAAGCACTTCTTGAATCTTTTGAATCATATCTAAATAGGAAAGAGAAAAAAGTAGATGTGGGGCTCCAAACTGGTTTCATGTCCCTTGATAATTTAATAGGGGGTTTTAAAAAGGGCCACCTTAATGTAATTGCAGCTTCAACAAGTATGGGTAAAACAACTTTCGCAATAAATATCGCTAAAAATGTTCTTAAAAGAAAAGAACCAACTGCAATTATTAGTCTTGAAATGGAAGCCCAGGAAATAGTAGATAGGATGATAATTCAAGAAGCCAAAGTAAATGGTTGGAAATACAATCAAGGAGAAACAAACGATGAAGAGGATAAACGAATTTCAAAAGCACTTGATAACCTTCATGAATTTCCGCTTTCAATATCAGATGAAAGGGGTTTAAATGTAGCTCAAATAAGAGCCCGATTGAGAAAATTCAAAGCTCAAATGAATGATCTTAGTTTGGTAATCGTTGATTACCTACAAATGATTCAGCTCCCTGAGAAACATGCTCAAAATACTGCTCGGGCAGTAGGAGAAATCGTTCTACAGCTCAGAAACTTAGCTTCGGAATTAGAAGTGCCTATAGTACTCATTTCGCAAATAAGCAGACGTTTTACCTCAAGACAGGATAAAAGACCTGTATTATCTGATCTTAGAGATTCTGGTAACATTGAAGAGGTAGCAGATGGAGTTATATTTTTATACAGACATGCTCATACTAGTGCAGCTGCAAGAGAAAAAGCTGAAACTGAAGGTACAGAACAGGATACAGAAATTATTATTGCTAAACAACGGACTGGACAAACCGGTTCTATAAAATTATTGTTCGAAGAAGACTATATATCATTTATTGATCCCGAAAATGTTACTAGAGAAAGTATGATCCCAAATGAATAAAGACATTGATTTAAAGATTATATATGAATTTATGAATAAATATGAAAATTTAAAAAGGGAGGGTAAAATATCTGATGAAAATTTCCATGAGATACTTTCCCTCCTTGATAATTTAGATCAAATATCTAAAAAAGAACTGGATAAAAAATTAAAAAGCATAACTTAACTCAATATTAAAGACCGCATTTGGGAGCCTGTTACCTCCTGAAAAGACCTGGTCCTTCGAACCACTCAAGTAAGAAACATTTATATTTAATGTTGTATTATTAGTAAGCTGGTTTCTATAATTAGGAATTACAGCAGTACTTCCATCTTCTAAAGAAGTCAGAGCAAAAAAACCTACCGAACTAAAATCATCAATATTGTAGCTGACATTACTTAAAAAAACTTCGAAATATTTATCATCGGATGGAATTTTAGAAAAAGGCACTGTAAATCCCGCTCCTGCTAATGAATTTAAGAGAACAATTATACCTTCATTTTTTTCTAATAAATGGTATTCTCCCTGTAGATATAACCGATTCCCATAACCTTGGTCTAGAAAATAACTATAATCGGCGCCTGCCATATAAGCTTCAGTATGTATTTGAAAACCATTTAAACCCTTCACTCTATAGTCAATGTTGGTAAAAGATCCATATACTCCGGTATTGCTTATATCACCTTTTAAAGATAAACCTAATCTACTCATTTCGTTATCAGAAGATTCCTGCTCTATATAATTTAGACTGAGATCATAATTTTTTATTAGAGTTCTACCTCTAAGACCATATTTATATTCATATTCAGGATCAAATTCTTTTACAAAAGTAAGACTACTATACCAGTTAATTGGATAATCCAACTTAAGAGCATCTATATATTTCGCACTTGTTTCTTGATCTAAAGCTTCTGCTCCAAGACTATAATCAACCATATTAATCAAAGAACCAAAACCCCAAGATACCGGTTGTCTACCCGCAGTAATATTGACTCCCATTAATTTCTTCCTCAGATAAGCTTTTCTTAATGTCATCTCAAGATCATGATTTCTAAAGTTATGTACAGCATTAATTTCAAAAGCAGTATTGTTATTAGTTAATTCTAAATTTATACTATCATATATTTCAACTCTGCTTATATCTTCATAAAACAAAGAATTTGCTCCTATATTCAGATCACCCCCCATTTGATAATTAGAAGAGGCCAGAGCTGTAGTTGTAGAAAAAAACAATATTAAAGTTAAAAACAAAAGTAATATCTTTTTATAGTACATTTTATATACCTCCTCTATTAGTTATTGTAATGACTCTATTGTAAAAGTATCCTCTGGTATTTCAGGATTAAATTCAATTGAGTCAATAATAAATGAGGTGCTTGTATTTTCTCTTAGCTTATTTTCCATCACTGTTTCCATTGGATACCATCTTCCCTGTATCTCTTCAATCTCCTGAACTACTACCTCTTTTAATAACTTGCCGCTTTCTGCATATAATTCTTCTTTTAAACCTATAAATCTTTCTTTATCAATCCAGGTTACCCTTCTATAATAGGAAACTTCTGCTCCTTCCACTTTTGAAGCTTCTATCTTGTAGCAGGGTCTGCCCTTAAAATCTTCTTCTCCAATTATTTCAAAATTGTATAGTTCCGTGAGCTTTTCAGATTCCATCATATCTTTGTATGAAAAATCACTACCCATCATACCTCTCTCTAACATATGGCCTGATAATTTAACTACATCTTCTGCATCAGGAAAAAACATCCATAAATTATCTTCTCTTTTTAAGTATTTGGTCCCTCTATCCATTGGATTTGTAAATTTTACCAAAGCTTTATCACCCTCACTTAAAGAGACCATATTTTTCTCAAGTTCCCTATCACTATTATTAATATACATGGTCGCCTCAACTCTAGCAGACTCTAAATATTCGTTCTCATCTCTTTTCTGAATAACTTCTTCCGCAGTAATCGCAAAAACTGAAGAACTAAAAATAAAAACTGATAATATAATAAAAACAATAATCTTTTTCAATTTAATTCACCTCCATTAAATATTTCTCAAGGCGTCATGAGGTTCAAGATTGGCCGCTCTCCTCGCCGGTATGATGCAAGTTATTGTTGTTATAATAGCACCCAACACAAAACCAAAAATAATATTTTCAAAATTATAGACTGGATAGATCATGGGGTTCATAAAGAATTCTTCGGTCATTCCTTTAACTACTTCTGTATAATCAATACCAACTATCGAAAGATATTTAGTTAATGCTCCCCCTGCGGTAGCGCCGAGGAAACTTCCAACCACACCCATAAATGCTCCCTCCATTATAAACAACTTTAAAATTTCTTTGTTTTTAAGTCCCAAAGCCGACATCATCCCAATTTCTTGAGTTCTTTCTTTTACTATCATTACCATTGTATTTATTACAACAATTGCAGCTAACATTATTAATAAAATATATATAACATTATAGATGTAACTTGCTACGTCAAAAAGCTGTAGGGTTGGATTAGCTTCTTTCCAGGTTTGTACTAAATATTTATTTCTAGTGTCATTAGAATTAATTATCTGCTGAACTTCTGGTTTAATATTTTCAGCAGCACTCATCGACTTGGTTTGTAATAAAATTTCAGTCGCACTATTATCCATAATTAATATCCTTTGAGCTTGGTCTAAAGGAATATAAAAAAGGCGGTCATTGATAAGAGGCAGATAATGTTCCACTTCTCCTACTATGTTAAAAGTAGAACCTTTAAAAGCATCAAAAGAATTTTTATATAATATTGTTACGGTATCTCCTACTTCTTTATTTAAATTATCTAATAAACCGCTCCCTAAAGTAATTTCTCTTTTTCCTTTCTTAACCATTCTACCTTTTACTATTTTAGACTCAATCTCAGTAAATTCTTTTTCTTTTTTGGGAAGAACTCCCCACCCTATCATTCTTACAATTTCATCTTCTGGACTGGCCATAGCTCCAAATTTTAATCTCGGGACCGCTAGTTCAATTTCCTCTTCTTTTTCAAATCGGTCTGCCATTGAGAGAACTCCATTTCCCTCAAATCCATCCACGGGGTGGATTAAAGATAATAATTGTTCTTTTTGATCATAAGTTTCATCTAAAACTTTAATATGACCAGAGTCATATTGTACATATAAAGAAAAGGATGAATTTAATACACCTATTACTAAACCTCTAGCAAATATTACAACCATCACAGCAATTGCAATTGCTATGATAGAAACAATAGTTCTCATCTTGTTCCTAAATAAATTTCTGCCGGCAAGAATAAGTAAAAATTTCAATTAATTCCACCCCCTATTTATGATATATTGCCTTAACCGGATCTTTTTTTGCTGCCCACCTTGCCGGTAAAATACTCGCTAAAATAGAAATAATAATACCAAAAAAGAATATAAATAGGAAGGCTTTTGGATTCCAACCTCCATATATTCTGTCGGCTATTGGGATCCCAAATGTGGTTTCCCCACCTGTCATAGCCGAAACGCTTATTCCCATATTTTTTAAGTAATATACTCCTATTCCCCCAAAGATAACACCAAATGTTGAACCAATAATTCCAATACCAGTGGATTCAATTACGAAAATATATATTATTTCACGAACTTTTAAGCCGAGTGCTTTCATCATCCCAATTTCTTCTAATCTTTCTAGGGCTGATAATATTACAGTATTTACCACTCCTACTGCCGCCAAAATTATTATTATAAACAGCATAATTAAGTTTTCAATATCAGCTTGCCTAACCATTACAAGTATTTCTTGTGATAGTTTCTCCCAATTATAGGCCTTTATATTTCTCTCTTCACTGTCAAATTGTTGGTTTAGACTTTTAGAGATAGATAAGGCCTGTTCTCTATTTTCCAATTTGAATAAATATTTACTGGCTTTATTTTCCAATTTCAAAGAATTTTGAGCAAGAGAAAGTGGGATATAAACCTGATACTCATTTATGTTAGGGTTGGGTGTATCCAATATTCCAGTTAGCTCTGCATCAATTGTATTAAAAGTACCTTCCTTATTTTTAAACAATAAAGTTATGTATTCTCCAACTTCAAATTCCATCATATCAGCAAGTCCTTTTCCAATTATTGCAGTGTTCCCCTCTGTCGGCATTTTACCTTTTAGTAGATAATCATCTAAGTTAATCACTTCACTATCAACTTGACTTTTTATACCAATTGTCGTTATTGGATATTCGGCCTGCCCATTGTTTATAGTCCCAGTAAAGTATAAACGGGGAGCAGCTTGTATAATATTTTCATTACTTTTTATATCCCTTACAAGTTCCTCATCTTCATTCATCAAATTATTTATGGGAAATTCTTCTTTTTGATCCCAATAATTCTCATTCATGATCTGAAGATGAGAACTCTGTAATTCTATATGATTTTCAAGAGACATATCTCGCAATCCAACCATCAAAGAATCTGAAACTAAAAATATAAATATACCTAATGTAATTACTAATGCTGTGACAATTGTACGTTTTTTATGCCTAAATAAATTCTTCAAGGCAAGTTTAGTGAGGAACATCTAAATCCTCTCCCTGTTCATCGTGAGTAACTTCCCCATCTCTTATTTCAATTAACCTTCTAGCATATTTCATTACCTGAGGATCATGAGTAGAAAATATGAAGGTAGTTCCTAACTTTTGATTCATTTTTAACATAATATCCAATATTCCCTCACTAGTTTCAGAATCAAGATTAGCAGTAGGCTCATCTGCTAAAACTAATTTTGGATTCTTTACTAACGCCCTTGCAATAGCTACCCTCTGTTTTTGACCACCTGACAATTCATTTGGCCTTCTCTCTTCTAATCCTGCCAACCCAACGGAATCAAGAATATCAAGTACTTTTTGTTTGCGATCTTTTGGAGACATCTCATCAATAATTCTTATCGCAAACTCAACATTTTCAAAAGCTGTTAGAACAGGTATTAAATTATGTCCTTGAAATATAAATCCTAGATTATACCTTCTAAAATCAGCTAACTCATTCTTTGATAATTCGGACAAACGTTTTGAATTATTGTAGTAAATTTCTCCGGCTGTTGGTTTATCTAAACAACCAATAATATTTAGTAAGGTAGTTTTGCCAGAACCTGAAGGGCCAAAAACTGTTGTGAATTCACCTTCTTCAATCTCTAAAGAGATACCTCTTATAGCCGGGACATCTATTTTCCCCTGATGATAGATTTTTTTGACATCTTCTAATTTTAATAGCGGCATATTAACACTACCCTCCTTTTCCCTTAATTCCAGAACTTATCAATTTTACAATACTCTCAATAACCGGCAAGATTTCCTCCGTAGTATTCATTTCATCCTCTTGTAGAAAATAGTTCATTATGAACTTGCTAGAATTATAAAGAAGATGAGCTGTATAATAAACATTAATCTCAGAATTTACTTTACCATTCTTAGCTGCTTCTCTTAACTTTGGTATAAAAAGCTTTAATCCAATTTTTTTATAATCATTTTCAAGAAAATCATAGACATCAGAGTTTTTTATATTGGGAAGATTATTAATTATTCTAGCTAAATTTATATTATTTTCTGCAAACTTAATATTTTTAATATTGAGTTTGATTAGATAATCTAAAAAATCATCACTTTCACTATAGTCTATCGATTCTAGATATTCTAATTTTTTATTAATCGCACACTTAACAACATATATATATAAATCCTTTTTATCATTGAAATATTGATAAAAACTACCTTTCGCTATTTTTGCATTAATAACAATTTGGGTCACACTGGCTTTAGAATAACCTTTATGTGCAAACTGTGCTATGGCTGCTTCTAATACTCTTTTTCGTTTTTCTTTTGATAAATTGAAAAAGGTATCTGTTGGCAATAGACTTACCCCCCCCTGAATTTTATGACTTGGCATTCATATGACTATATATTCATATTATACTCTTATTCCTTTGCTCTGTCAACAAATATGATTATGGTTTACTATATTCTAACTATAACTATAATTTCTATATTATATTGTTTTCATCCAGAAAAATAAACTTAACCAAATAAAAAAGCCCCCAAAAGAGGGAGCTCAATAACTATAATTTTATTATAATCTATTTATTCTTCTTCATCTTCTTTTGCTTCTACAACTTCTACAATTAAATTTGCATAGATATCATTAAATAATTTTACAGGAACTTTATGCACACCTAGCTCTTTAATATTATCATCTAAAGCAATATTCCTTTTGTCAATATCATATCCTTCTTCAGATGCAGCTTCACCAATATCTTTTGTTGTTACAGATCCAAATAATTTACCTTTTTCTCCAGCTTTAACTGGGAAAATAAATCTTTCATCTTCTAGTTGAGCTTTAAGTGCCTTAGCTTGTTCTGTTTTTTCAGCTTTTCTTTTCTTGGCTTTTTCAATTTCATGTCTTAATCTTTTTTTCTCTGATTCTGTGGCTCTTACAGCATATCCTCGCGGGATCAGGTAATTTCTTGCATACCCATCTGCAACTTCTACAACATCACCAGAAGCACCAAGTTTATCTACATCTTCTCTTAAAATAATCTCCATTATTTAAAAACCTCCTTTAACCTCGTTAATTCTTTTCCTCATAATTTTTTAATTTTCTTAGATCAAACCAAAAATCAACTAACCCCAGTACAATTATGGCCGGGGGTAACAGGGGAATAAATAACACAAGCCCTGTAAAAATAACTTTTATAATTGTATTTTTTGTTTTTTTATCAATATAATACATGATCACTGCATATCCTTGAATCAACGTTAGAAATAATAAAACCATATTTAAATTTACAAAAAACAAATATCTTTTTAAGATCAGTGAAATAACAATACCTACTGCAATAAACCAACGAGGTAAAGCCCAATATTTTATATCTTTGAAAGTTGGTTTATCAAAACCTGCTTTATTAATATACCAGGTAGTAACATAATAATTTAAACTCCCAGTTATTATAGCGGAAATTACTATTAAAGCTGGGAAAATTCTCTGTAATAACTGCAATTGATTCTTAATCATTTCTTCCATATTTCCCATATTACCGGCTTGTCCAAGTATTGTATTAATCTCATTTATTATGGATTGTAAGTTTATCCCTAATAAATATTTAGAAATGGATAGCAGTAATATATAAGAAAAGATAACTGAAAGAACAGTAAATATCAAAGTTTTAATGGGTTTTATATTTTCTTTCAAGCAGGTACCAATTACAAAACCTACTAAACCATAACCAATGACTGCTAATAACCCCATCAAAGGGCTAAATAATAACCCATTAATTAAAGCAGAAATAGCTATAACTCCCGCAGTCGTGTTCAGATCATACTTCATTATAATAACTGCAATTGGAATAGGCCAAATAATCAAAACTAAGATACTAAGAAAAGGTATATAGATATTAATTAAAGTCAATATTAGCAGGTATATCAATACTTTTATACTATCTTTAATTCTTTGATTTAACATATTATTATTTACACCTCAATATCTCATCACAAGGTATTGTTTAATATTTAAAGGGAGGCTATATTTAAAAACCTCCCCCGTAATATTTATATTTATTCTTTTACATAAGGTAATAATGCTAATTTTCTTGCTCTCTTTATTGCCTTTGTAACATCTCTTTGATGCTTAGAACAATTACCCGTAATTCTTCTGGGGACTATTTTCCCTCTGTCTGTAATATATCTATTTAAAGTTTTAAGATCCTTATAATCTATTTCTTTATCTTTTGCACAAAAAAAACATGATCTATTTCTACCTCTACCCATAATTAAACCTCCTTCTTATAATGATAGGTAAGTTTTTGATAGGATTCTCAACGACAGCCCTTCAAGACGTTACTCTCTCATTTGCTGATTTAGTTTTTAGTTCTAATATTCATTATAATATTAGGCAATTCTTTTCAAATTGTAACGATTCGCTCAAAAAGGTACTTCAAAATCATCATCAGATAAATCCTGTTCATCCATAGATTTCGAATCTTCTTGTTCAAGATCTGAGCGGCTTTCATTACTTTTATTATCACTCGGCCAGTCTAAAAATTTAACATTATTGGCAATAACTTCAGGGTTAATATATGTCCTATTATCATTTTTGCCCTTACTTTTCCTGATTTGTAGGGATCCTTCCACAGCAACAAGACGTCCTTTGCCCAAGTGATGAGCAACATTTTCTGCTAATTTACGCCAGGTTACAATTTTAATATAATCGACTTCAGTTTCACCATCTCTATTGCGATAATTTCTTTCCACTGCTAAAGTAAAGTTAGCTACTGGTGTCCCATTACTAGTATATCTAAGTTCCGGGTCTCTAACTAGCCTACCGATTAAAACAATATGATTTAACAATTAAGCCACCCCTTAATTTATACTTCTTTTCTAACAATTAATGAACGAATAATCTCACCTAATATTCGATAATTATGTTCTAATTTTTCTAATACTTCAGATGAGGAATCAAATTCAATAAAAGTATAATCACCAGCACGATAATTTTCAATTTCATATGCTAACTGCCTATTACCCCAGTTATCAATGTCGGTGATTTCACCATCATTATCAGTAATGACAGACTTAATTCTTTCTATAATTTCTTCTCTTTTTTCATCATCTAAATCTGGTTTTAATACAATCGCTGTTTCATATTTCCTGACTTTATCCATTTTTCTTCACCCCCTCCACACGGTCTAAACGGCTCCATATTTATCTTCATGAAGCATGGATTAAACATATGAATTTTCATAACACAATTCTTTATCATTATAGCATTGAAGCATTGAAATTGCAACTTCAATCTATACATTAAATTTAAAATAGCAGAAATCTCCATCTTGGATCACATAATCATGTCCTTCTACCCTTAATAAACCTTGGTTTCTAGCTTCACTAATTGAACCTGCGGCCATTAAATCTTGATAACTTATTACTTCTGCTTTGATAAACCCTCTTTCCATATCTGTATGTATTTTCCCTGCAGCTTGAGGTGCCTTTGTCCCCTTGACTACAGTCCAGGCCCTTACTTCCTTCTCTACAGCTGTAAAAAAGGTTATCAGATTTAATAGACTATAACAAGATTTTATAACCCTATTTAATCCAGATTCCTTTAATCCTAACTCATCCAGAAATAATTTGCCTTCATCTTCCGGTAACTCAGCAATATCAGCTTCTATATCAGCACTAATAGTTACAACTTCTGTGTTTTCACTATCAGCATAATTTTTAATTTTTTTTACACACTCTACATTATCATTATTTATATCTTGTTCTGAAATGTTGGCTATATAGATAACTCTTTTATCAGTTAATAGAAAAAGTTCATCAATAAGTTCTCTTTCTTTTTTATCTAAACTCATATTCCTAACTGGAATAGCTTCATTTAAATTGTTTTCAATAATTTCTAATATTCTTAATTCCTCTTTATACTTTTCATCGCCAGATTTAAGCATAGGTTCTGTTTTCTCTTTTCTTTTTTTTATTGTTTCAAGATCGGCCATTATTAATTCTGTATTAATAACTTCAATATCTTTAATAGGATTTAATTCATTATCTACATGTGTAACATTTTTATCTTCAAAACATCTGACTACATGTGCAATAGCATCTACTTCTCTTATATTTGATAGAAATTTATTACCTAAACCTTCTCCCTTGTTCGCACCTTTTACCAATCCAGCAATATCTACAAATTTTATCGTCGCTGGTATTTTCTCTGGAGGAGAAAATAATTCATATAGATTATCCAGCCTTTTATCTGGTACTCCTACAACACCAATATTAGGATCTATTGTACAAAACGGATAATTATCAGCTGATACGCCTGCTTCAGTTAGGGCATTAAATAAAGTAGATTTCCCAACATTAGGGAGTCCGATTATTCCAATTTCCATTTTATCACCTTATTTTAATATTTCTTTTAGATTTTTTTCAAATTTTCTTCTGGGCATCATTACTATATGATTACATTTTTCACACTCAATCTTTATATCCATTCCAACTCTAATTATTTTCCATATCTTGGACCCACAGGGGTGTTCTTTTTTCATCTTTACCCTATCTCCAACTTTTAGATCTACCATTGGGAACACTCCTCGTATAATATGCTTACATATTTTTAATAAATTTCCAAAATTATATAATAATTAAAACGGGCTTGAAATGAATCAATAGTATTATTCGTAATTGTGGACATGTGGAAAACTTGCTTTTAGGGTCCCAATTAGGGTGCGCAATGTGGGTAATTTTTTCTTAAATTTTCCATTTTAGGCACGTATTAACAATCAGTTAACAATTTTTCGAATCTCAACAATTTTAGGTTAAAACCTGCTAAAATGACTTTAAAATATATCCAGGACAGTCTTTAGTCACTCTTGTAGTATACTTTTTGTATGACTTCTTGTAAAGAATGTCCCCCTGAGACCGAGCTGTAATCCTCTCTTTTATTATCTTTCCCTCATAGTCTTCCCTGCGTTCAGTATAAGCTAAAATTGTATTTAAACCTCTTTAAAAAAATAAGAAATATAAAACTACAATAATGATTACACCAACAAAAAAGAGGCAACCTTTTTTCTTATATAAAGGTTCATCATCAAACTTAAAAGAGTAAGAACCTCTTTTGCGTGCTTTTTTCAAATATCTAACAGATTTCGTATATTTACCTTGTTCCCGATAAACAACACCTAAATTATTATATGCATTACCATAATCTGGTTCTAGTTCGATAGCTTTTTCATATAATTTTTCGGCCCGGTCTAAATTTCCTTTTTTCTTTTCTATACTACCAAGATTTGTTAAAGCAGGAACATATTCTGGGTCTTTATCAATAATATCTGACAGGATTTGTTCGGCACTATCTAAGTTTTTATGATAAATTTTTATTACAGCTATTTTATTTAAGGCAGGTATAAACCCCTCTACCTCATCCAATATTTTATTAAATTTGGCTCTAGCTTCTTCAAATTTACCAATATCTAATAAGTCTGATGCTTCTTTATATTCTTTTTTTATTTCTTCATCAATATTATTTAAATAATTTTCTTCAAGCATTATATTACCCCTCATGTGTAACTGTATTATTCAATAAATATTATATAATATAAGATTAATTAAAGCAATCTCTAATAGAGTAGTGATAGTGTCAAGTTACTTTTGGATTTAAGATAAACTCCCTTTCAGATTTATTTAAAAGGCATAAGCCTTTATTGCTCTATATGTTCCATTAACTTTCCCACTTTTTGATGCCGGCAGTACTTCTTTGGCTTCAGGATATAGATTCTTAGTTTTATTTCTTTTAAATATTCTCTCTGTTTTTATCTCGATCTTCTTATCTTTTTTCTTATCCCTCCATTGTGAGTGCCACAATATCTCAACCATATCCCATATTCATAGCACAGATAGGACTTTCACCTATTATCAATGTAATTTACGAAGCACGCTAAGAAAATATAGCGACCCTAAGGGCCGCTACATCATTTATATCAATTTACCATCTTAAGTCTGGATTTCTAGCTGCTTTAACTTCATCAAGTTTTCGAACTGAAGTATTGTGCGGTGCACTTTTCACAATTTCAGGGTTTTCTTCGATTTCATTTGATATAGTTTTCAAGGTGTCTATAAATCTATTTAAAGTGTCTAGATTTTCTGTTTCAGTAGGTTCAATCATCATTGCCTCTTTGACAACTAATGGGAAATATATTGTTGGAGCATATTGACCATAATCAAGGAGTCGTTTCGCAATATTTAAGGTACTCGCCCCTTTTTCCTTTTGCTTAACACCTGATAAAACAAATTCATGTAGGCTGTTTTCTTCATATGGTAAAACAAAATCTTCTTTTAATTTTGTTTTCATATAATTTGCATTTAAAACTGCATTTTCCGTTGTCTTTTTAAGACCACTGCTTCCAAGTGTTTTTATATAAGAATATGCTCTAATTAAAACTCCATAGTTCCCATAAAAAGCATGTACTTTGCCAATCGATTTAGGTCTATCATAATCCCAACAGTATTTGTTATTTACTTTTTTAAGAACGGGTCTAGGTAAATAAGGTTCCAAAAATTCCTTAACGCCAACTGTTCCGGACCCTGGACCCCCTCCCCCGTGGGGGGTAGAAAAGGTTTTATGAAGGTTTAAATGCAAGACATCAAAATCCATATCTCCAGGCCTTGCATAACCCATTACAGCATTGAGATTAGCTCCATCATAATACAAAAGCCCTCCAGCATCATGGATTATATCAGCAATTTGAGTAATATCTTTTTCAAAAATTCCTAGGGTATTTGGATTAGTTAACATAAGAGCTGCAACATCATCATCCACAGTTTCTTTTAATTCATCGAGGTCTACCATGCCATGCTGATCTGAATCTATTTCAACAATGTCAAACCCGGCCATAACTGCACTTGCTGGATTAGTTCCATGTGCTGAATCAGGAACAATTACTTTGCTCTTTTCTAAGCCCTTATCTTCAAAATATTTTCTGATTAATAATAAACCCACAAACTCACCATGGGCACCAGAAGCAGGCTGTAATGTTATTTCATCCATCCCACTAATTTCAGCTAAATCTTCTTTTAACTTATATAAGATCTGTAATGAACCCTGTAAATCTTCTCCATTTTGGTAGGGATGAATTTGAGCTAGCTTATTCAACCTGGCAATATCTTCATTTCTTTTGGGATTATATTTCATTGTACATGAACCCAGGGGATAAATTCCCGAATCCACACCATAATTAAGTTCAGATAACGCTGTATAATGTCTAACTACATCAACTTCACTAACTTCAGGAAGATCAAGATCATCACGATAATATTTTGAACCAACATATTCTTCTATTTCTATATCAGGTACATCTAACGGAGGTAATGAATATCCTTTTCTCCCCGAACTAGAATAATCCTTAATTAATCTCTCAGCCATTTACATCGCCTCCAGTAATTCAACAAGTTCATCTAATTCATCTTTGGTTCTTTTTTCGGTTACACTTAATAATAATCCTTTTTCCTCATTAAATCTTTCTAAATTTATTCCACCTAATATATTATGGTCTTTTAATTTAGATAATAATATATCTATAGGCTTTTTAGTTTTTACCCAGAATTCATGGAAAAAGTTATCAATATTTACAACCTCAAACTCATTAAGCTGATCTATTTTCTTTGCAAGGTAATGAGCCTTTTTAAAAGATTGATTTGCAACTTCTTTTAGTCCTTTCTTTCCCATTGTAGCCATATAAATAGTAGATATTGTCGAATTGAGTGCTTCATTAGTACAAATATTGGAAGTAGCTTTTTCTCTTCTTATATGTTGTTCTCTCGTTTGTAAAGTTAACACATATCCTCTTTTTCCTTCGGCATCTTCTGTAGCACCTGCAATTCTCCCGGGAATTTGCCTTATGAATTTACGATCTTCTTTACAAGCTAAATAACCTAAGTAAGGCCCACCATAATTTATTGTGTTTCCTAAACTCTGACCTTCTCCAGCCACAATATCGGCCCCAAATTCTGAAGGAGGTGCTAAGGTACCTAAAGCTATAGGATTAGCCACTATAATCAATAAAACCTTTTTATATTGATTTTTGATTTCTTCAATTTTTTCCAAGTCTTCTATAGAACCGTAAAAATTCGGATATTGAACAACTATTGCAGCTACCTCATCATCTAATTGATTTTCTAGCTCATCTAAATCAGTAACGCTCTCCTTTAAACCGACTTCAACAAATTCTAAATTTTTTGGAATACCATAGGTTTTTGATACTTCTCTATAAGCAGGATGGACGGCACTTGACATCAAAACTTTGTTATTCCGAGATATTCTAGATGCCATTAATACTGATTCGGCCGTAGCAGACCCACCATCTAATAGTGATGCATTTGCTATATCCATTCCTGTTAATTCACTTATCATGCTTTGATACTCATATATTGCTTGCAATGTGCCTTGACTTAATTCAGCTTGATAAGGTGTATAAGCAGTATAGAATTCCTGTCTAGATATTATATGATCAATAATACTAGGTATATAGTGATCATAAGCTCCCGCTCCTAGAAAAGAGGTGTATTCTTCTAATGAATAATTTTTAGCAGATATTTCCTTTACATGATTTTTTAATTCAATTTCAGACATACCACCTGAAACATCTAACTCTCTTTCTAATTTAACATCTTCAGGAATGGAACTAAATATTTCTTCTACTGCCTCCACGCCTATTTCTTTCAACATATAGTTTCTTTCTCTACTTGTATTGGAGACATAGTCCATTTACTATTCCTCCTCTAGAAAAGATTCATACTCAGTACTATCCATCAATTGATCTAATTCGCCTTTATCTTTAATTTCTACTTTTATTAACCAGCCGCCTCCAAATGGGTCTTCATTAATTATTTCAGGTTCATCCATTAAATCTTCATTTACCTCGACAATTACACCACTAACAGGCATAAATACATCAGAAACAGCTTTTACCGATTCAATGACCCCAAATTCTTCAAATTGATCTAGTTCTTCTTCAACAGATGGTAGTTCGACGAATACAATGTCACCTAACTCTTCTTGAGCATGTTCAGTAATTCCTATAAATGCCTCTTTACCTTCTTCGATTGAAATCCATTCATGATTTTCAGAATAATAGAAATCATTTGGAATGTTCATAAAAAGTCCCCCTTTTTTTATTTAAATAAATGGTGTCTCTACGATGCGTGCTTTTACCTCGCGTTTTCTTATACATATTTGTACTTCTGTGTCTTTTTTAGCATAATTTTTATCTATATATGCTAAACCAATATTTTCGTCAAGAGTGGGAGAATAACTTCCACTTGTAACTTCTCCAACAACTTCATCATCAACTTTTATATCATAACCATGTCTAGGTATTCCTCTTTCAGACATTATAAAGCCCACTAATTCTCTCTTAATTCCTTCTCCTTTAATATTTTCCAAACTCACTTTCCCATTGAAGTCTTCTTTACCAAACTTCACAGTCCAACCCAACCCTGCTTCTAATGGGTTTGTGGATTCATCAATATCATTACCATAAAGACACAATGCTTTTTCGAGTCTTAATGTGTCTCTAGCCCCTAATCCAGCAGGCTTTAAACCCTTATCACGACCTTCTTCCATTAAGGTGCTCCAAACCTCAACAGCATTTTCAGAATTCAAATAAATCTCAAAACCTAATTCACCAGTATAACCGGTTCTGGATACTATAGCTTGAACACCCGCTATTTTAGTGTTGATAAAATTATAAAACTTTAGCTCCGAAATATCATCTTTTAAAAGTGGACTAATTATTTCCCGGGAAATAGGTCCTTGCAGAGCAATTAAAGAATAATAACCTGTCTCATTTTTCACTTTTACCTCTTTAAATAGTTCTGCATTTTTATTGATCCACCTTAAATCCTTAGTAGTATTAGATGCATTAACAACTAATAGAAATTTATCAAGTTCTAGTCTGTATACTAGTAAATCATCAACAATTCCGCCGTCTTCATAACACATTGGAGAATAAACCACTTGACCTTTATTAAGTTTAGCTGCATCATTAGTAATTAGTTTCTGTACTAATTCTTTTGCTTCATTACCCGAAATTAGAATTTCTCCCATGTGAGAAACATCAAAAATTCCGGCTTTGTTTCTAACTGCATTGTGCTCTTTAATAATACTAGAGTATTGAACCGGCATTTCCCAACCACCAAAATCAATAATCTTAGCATCTAAATTCAAGTGTACATCATAAAGGGCTGTTTTTTTCAAGTTTTCACCTCCTAATTTTAATAATAAAAAAAGAGGAGCTTAAGTTTCCTTAAACTCCCCTGTTCTGGTAAGTCCAGAGTTTGGTCCATTCAGATTTCTTCTGCCTGAGAGTTTCGGCTCTTATAAAAGCTTTGCTCCTTCGGCGCCTTTAATAATAAAGGTCTCTCGTCTGAACTTCAACCCAACCAATTATTCTTTTCTGCTTCCTTATTATTATTTTAATCCTTTTTTTCCTTTTTTTCAACATTTTCTTTAGGTTTTTTTGTTAAGTCAGTAGACTTTTTATCATCTTCTTTCAGGGGAGTACTCTTACCAATAAATTTAGCGCCCTCTTCAATAACTAATTTTTTGGCTTTAATATCGCCCTTCAGGACTCCTGTTTGTAAAATTTCTAGCTTTTCTTTTGCTACAATATTTCCCTCCACATTCCCTGCTATAACAATCTTTCTTGCTTCTATATTACTATTAACTTTTCCCGACTCTCCTACAAACACATCTCCATCAGCTTCCACTGTGCCAGTAATGGTACCTTCAATTCTTATTGATCCTTTAGTAGTTAGTTTCCCATCAAATTCGGTTTCCTGACCAAATACTGTGTTAATTTCATCTTTTTTAATTTCTTCTTCTTTATTAAACAATAGGATTACCTCCCAATAAATTTTCTGGGGTTTTTCGGGACCCCGTTAACCCGAACTTCATAATGCAAATGCGGCCCTGTACTTTTTCCTGAGTTTCCTGTTAATGCTATCTTCTGCTTCTTAACTACCTTCTCACCTTCACTTACATTTATTTCATTTAAGTGAGAATAATATGTAGTATAACCGTGACCATGATCAATTTCGACACTCCAGCCATAATCGCCATTCCAACCTACGAAAGTAACCTCCCCAGGAGCAGTTGCTAATACAGGAGTATTATACCAAACTGCAATGTCCAAACCTTCATGGTACTCCTGTTGTGAGGATATCGGATCAACCCTCCAACCAAAATTAGATGATATGTAACTTCCGCCCTCTTCTGCTAATGGCCAAATACTAGGGACTGACTCCTTCAAATCTTTATATTCAATAGCATTGTCTCGAAGTTTTTGTTGAACTTCTTCTTGCATGGTTACATTTTCCTCAACTACCTCGACATTTGAATACATTCTATCCAGAAGTTTATCAGTTTCATGATAGTAAAGGTTTAATTTACTGCCTCCCTTTGGGATACCTTGGTTTAAAATATTATAATTATAGTCTAAAATACTGGTTATTCTTATTTTATTTTCATTATTTTCTATATCAGTATTGCTATCTTCTCCTAAAATATTTTTTATTTCTTGATTAGATTGTTCCAGTTGTCTTAAAGTAGTTCTTAACTCTTCGGTGTTTTGGCTTAATACAAGTAAATTTTTCTTTAAATTTTTATTTTCATTCTGTAGTTCTTCAACATCTAAACTGGCCTTATATTCTTCAAAATTATTTTTAGTTGTTTTGTATTGAGCCCTATAATAATAGTAATTAAAAGAGAGAACACCAATTATAATAACTACTGCTATAATAATTACTATTGGGAGATAACTCTGTATAGAAAACTTTTTAATTCTATTTTTAGTAGATGATGGGGCCACAGTTATGTAAAGTTTTTCACTCAAAAACTGTTTAATTTTATTCCACAAAGAATCGTTCATAAAATACCTCCCCCACACAATTATTATTTATTCTATTAATTATAACATAAATCTTTTGCTAAAAAAAGTTATCTAATTTGAAAATAACTAGAATACAAATTGCGCAATGAGTATTGCCACGAATATCGAGGGTAAAAGATTACCTATTTTAATTTCAGTTGAAAGTAATATATTAAATCCAATTGCCATAATCAAAAGACCGCCCGTTGCTGTCATCATAGTAATTACATCTTGATTCAAAAACTTCTGAGCCCAAGAAGCTAACAAAGAGATTGATCCCTGGTAGACTAGCACTGGTAAGCTTGAAAATATTACACCAATACCAAATGTGGCTGAAAATGCTATAGAAGCAGTCCCATCCAATAGGGATTTAGTGAATAAAATCGAAGGATCATTATTCAATCCATCTTGTATAGCTCCCATAATTGCCATTGCTCCTACACAATATATCAAACTACTCTGAACAAATCCTTGCACAAATAGACCATCATCACTACCAAATTTTTTTTGAATTGCTTCCCCAAATATTTCTAATCCATTCTCTATCCTCAGTAATTCTCCTATTATTCCACCAATAACAAGACTGAATATTACAACCAGTGTTCCTTTTGTACTTTCTACAGACAATGCCATCTGCAACCCAATTATCAATACTGCTAGGCTTATTCCCTGCATTACGATGTTTTGAAACCTCTTAGGTAATCTCCCTTTTACTAGAAAACCAAGGATGCTCCCAATAATTATTGCTATTACATTGACTATAGTCCCTACCATAAATATTAACCTCCATTAAACAGATTCATCAATTCTTCTTTATACTCCCTCCTTGTTAACGCAACAAGTAAGTCATTTTCTTTGATTATAGAGTCACCCCTAGGAACTAAACTTTCATCACCCCGAAGTATGGTTACTAATACTGATTCTAATGGCAAATCAATTTCTCTTAATTTCTTATCCACTAAATCACATTTCTCATTAACTGGAATCCTTACAAGTTCGATTTTATCATGGTTTTTATTTAAAATAACCCTGAGATCTTGAATAGTCATTTCTTGTTCTACAAGGGCTGCTAATATAGAAGAACTGCTTACAGCAACATTTACCCCTAGCCAATCAAAGAGCCTTTCATTGCCTGGTCTATTAACCCTAGTAAAGGTTCGAGGAACATCAAATTTTCTTTCGGCCATTTGACAAATTACTAAATTATCTTGGTCATCTCCGGTTACTGCCAAAACAACATCCGCATCATTAATACCTGCTTGTTCTAACACGTTTTCATTTGTACCATCTCCGCAAAAAACCTTAACTCCATATTTCTCTTTCAACATTTTGCAGCTTTTTTCATTATTCTCTACAGCATGAACTTTATAATCTTTTTCTAATAATTCTTTTATTAAATATGAACCCACTTTTCCTCCGCCTACTACTATTACAAACATCTTTTCACCTCAAATAGAGATTGTTTCACGTGAAACAATTATATTTTTATTTTCATTTTAGTCTCTCTAATATTTTTTCCATTTCCTCGTAGTCCCGACAGTTTATTGTAATAACTTTTTTGCTTACTTTATCTTTAATATCAACATCAAGGTCTAATTTATCAGAAAGTAATTCTCTTGCCTTTACCCACTTAGGTTCTAATTCTTTTTTTGACTTCTTTTTTTTCTTTTTTTGTCTATCATCTTTATTTAATTGTTTTTTTACTAGTTCTTCAGTCCTTCTAACAGAAAGCCCCTCTTCCACAATTTTTTTAGCTAATTCAGTTTGATTTTTTGTTTCTAGTGGTAATAATGCCCTGGCGTGCCCCATGGAAATTGTTTCACGTGAAACAATTTCCTGAACAGAGGGTGGTAAATTTAACAATCGCAAGGTGTTGGCTATTGTGGAACGACTCTTTGATACTCTTTCAGCAACCTCTTTTTGGGTTATATCAAATTTTTCCATCATTTTTTGATAAGCATATGCTTCTTCAATAGGATTTAAATCTTCTCGTTGTAGGTTTTCTATAAGAGCAACTTCCATCATTTCTTCATCTTCAAAAGACCTTATAATGGCAGGGATGGTCTGCAAACCAGCCATCTCAGCTGCTCTCCACCTTCTTTCCCCCGTTACAATTTCAAAGTTATCATATTGTACTTCTCTAACAGTTATCGGTTGAAGCACACCTTTTTTTAGAATTGAATTTGCCAACTCCTCTAAAGCTTCCTCGGTAAATCTATCTCTGGGTTGAAATGGATTAGGCTTTATTTTTTCTATATCTATATCCTTTATTTCATGTTCTCGTTTTTCTTCTTGACTTTTTGATAATAATGCATCTAATCCTTTCCCCAATCTTTTTTTATTCACGCTCGATCACTTCCTTTGCTAATTCTTTATAGGCCTTAGCACCGCGAGAGTTGGGATCATAGGTTACGATTGGTTCCCCAAAACTTGGAGCTTCACTTAATCTAACATTTCTTGGAATTATGGTATCAAATACATCTTTGCCAAAATAATTTTTTACTTCCTCTATAACTTGACTAGATAAGTTCGTTCGGGCATCATTCATAGTAAGCACTACCCCTAACAAACTTAAATCAGGATTTAAATTACTCTGTACCAATTCTATTGTTTGCATAAGTTGTCCTAATCCTTCCAATGCATAATATTCGCATTGAATAGGGACAATTAGATAGTCAGAAGCTGTTAATGCGTTTAGGGTTAGTAAACCAAGAGAGGGGGGGCAATCGAAAAATATGTAATCAAAGTCTATATCAGACTCTTCTATCTTGTTTTTCAATTTGCTCTCCCTTGACATCAAAGATACTAACTCTATTTCAGCTCCAGCAAGATCAATATTAGCCGGTAATATATAAAAATCATTATGCCCGGTTGGCTGAATTATATCATTCAGTGGCGTATCATTAATTAAGGCATCATATATACTATATTCTAAATCACTTTTTTCTAAACCAACTCCACTAGTGGCATTTCCCTGAGGATCAACATCTACAATTAAAACCCTTCTTCCTTTGTCAGATATACTAGCCCCGAGATTTATAGCTGTTGTGCTTTTACCTACACCGCCTTTCTGATTCACAATTGCGATTTTCCTTGCCAAATAAATAACCCCCTTATTAGTTCCCGTCCTTCTTCTTAACTATCTTAATATCATATCTTATGAAATCTTCTTTATCTTCTTTTATTACATTGACCTCTATACCTGCTTTCCTAATCTGCTCTATAGCAGAATTCAATGTATTTTTCAGTAATCTTGTATCCTTATAATAAGTTTTAACTTGCTTGGTTTCTTTCTCTTCTTTTAAGTAACGATTGATTCTTCTATTTAAGCTTCTTACAGATAGATCTTTATTTTTTATTTCTTTAATTAGTTCCTTCTGCTTTTTATTATCCTCTATCTTTAATAATGCACGCGCATGTCTCTCAGATAATTCGTATTTTCTTATTAATGCTAAAATAGACTCAGGTAACCTTAATATTCTTAACTTATTAGCAATAGTAGACTGACTTTTCCCAACTTTTTCTGCTAATTCCGTCTGGCTTAGGTCAAATTTGTTCATAATACTATAATAAGCAAGTGCCTCATCTAAAAAATTTAAATCCTGTCTTTGAATATTCTCTACTAAAGAAATTTCAGCGACTTCTTCTTCCTTATAATTATTAACAATAGCTGGGACTTCTTTTAAATCAATCATCTTAGCAGCTCTTAGGCGTCTTTCGCCAGCAATAAGTTGATATCCTTCTTTACCTTCTTTAACAATAAGAGGCTGGATAATTCCAAAGTTATCTATAGACTCGGCTAGTTTTTTGAGGTTCTCTTCACTGAAATCAGTTCTGGGTTGATGAGGGTTAGGTAGGATTTTATCAATTTTAATTTTTTCTACCCTATTTTTTTTATTTTTTCCTAAAAATGGTAAGTCCATTTATTTACCTCCATTACTTTTATAAATATTCTTTGTAATTTATACATCTCCTGCCTAAAGAGGATGTTTTTTAGGAATTCCTGCTTTTCTTGGGTATTTATTCCCTGTAATATCAGTCCTGTTAAATTCTAATACAAAACGACCCCCTTCAAGAAAAGGAATCTCTAATTCATAAATTTTTTTTAACTCAACATTTAAAACATCCAAGGCATTTTTGGAATCATCAAGCTCTTTTTGGTAAGAAGGACCTTTAAATAATAATATTTTCCCTTTCCCTTTACAAAATGGAACTGTATATTCTAATAAAATATTTAATGGAGCAACAGCCCTCGAGGTAACAAAATCATATCCGTATCTATAATCCTCATCATGGGCCAATTTTTCAGCCCTTTCATGAATAACTTCAATATTATGATATAAATTTAACTCAATCTGTAATAATTTTAAAAAATTAACTTTTTTGAGGTTTGATTCAAGTAAAGTTAAATCTATATCTGAATTTATAATTTTAAAAACAAAGCCCGGGAAACCAGCCCCAGTACCTATATCTATAACCTTACCATTAATTTCTTCTTTGAGAAATATACCTGCTGAATCCAAAAAGTGTAGTTTTACAATTTCTCTTGGATCAGTAATTGAAGTCAGGTTGTATTTTTTATTTTCAGAGATTAAAAATTCTATATACTTATTTAACTGGACTAATTGCTCATTGGTTAATTGTAGCTCTAACTTTTCAAATCCTTTATTTATAAATTTATTTAATTCATTATTATTCATCTTTATTTTCTCTTCCTCGTTGTTCTAAATATATCATCAATACTGATATATCAGCAGGGGAGACCCCGGATATTCTCGAAGCCTGACCAAGTGATCTTGGTTTTATTCTCTTCAATTTTTCTCTTGCCTCTAATCTCATGTTTTCTAATTTATCATAATCAATATCCTTAGGAATAAGATTATCTTCCATCTTTTTAAACTGTTTAACTTGTGACATTTGACGATCAATATATCCTTTATATTTTGTCTGTATACTCACCTGTTCTTTAACTACCTGACTAACCTCAGGTAATTCAGGTGCAAAGTATTTCAAGTCATCATATTCTATTTCAGGCCTTTTTAATATCTTAGCTAATTTAACGGGCTTCTTTAGAGCTCCACTATCTAAACTCTGTAATTGGGCCCTGTTTTCAGGAGTTGGAGTAACCTGATAGTTTCTTAAAAATTTTAGTGTTTTTTCAATATCTTTTTTCTTTTCTAAAAACTTTTGATATCTTTCTTCTGATATTAATCCTAGATCGTAACCGATCTCTTTAAGCCGCAAATCGGCATTATCCTGTCTTAATAATAATCTATATTCCGCCCTAGAGGTCATCATTCTATAAGGCTCTTCAGTACCCTTAGTAACTAATTCATCAATAAGTACTCCGATATATGCTTCAGACCTATCTAGAATCAGTGGATCTTCTCCTTTAAGTGACAAGGCAGCATTAATACCCGCTATTAATCCCTGACCACCCGCCTCTTCATACCCAGAAGTGCCGTTTATTTGGCCGGCAGAATAGAGCCCCTTTACTTTCTTGGTCTCCAGATTCAACTTCAGATCATTAGGATTTAAACAGTCATATTCTATAGCATACCCGGCCCTCATAATTTCAGCTTTTTCTAGTCCAGGTATTGTACTTAATATTTTATATTGAATATCTTCAGGCATACTAGTTGATAACCCAGAAATATAGTATTCTCCAGTCAATTCACCCTCGGGCTCTAAAAATATTTGATGTCTTCCTTTATCAGGAAAACGAACCACTTTATCTTCAATAGAAGGGCAATATCTGGGACCAACCCCATCTATTATCCCACTAAAGAGAGGAGTACGCATTTTATTATCCTGTATAATTTCATGTGTTTTATGATTCGTGTAGGTAAGATAACATGAGACCTGATTACGTTCAAAAGGGGGTGAATCAAAAGAGAATGTTAACCCTTTCTCCCCCTCCTGCTTATGCATTTTAGAAAAATCAATACTCCTCTTATTAATCCGAGGCGGAGTACCGGTCTTAAACCTTCTTAAATCAAAACCTATCTCCTTAAGTGATTCAGATAATTTATTAGCAGGATACTGCTGATTAGGCCCTGCATTAAAGGTAGCTTCTCCAATAATTATTTTACCTTTTAGAAAAGTACCAGTAGTAATCACAACCCTTTTCCCTTTGAATAATATTCCAGTTTTGGTAATAATTCCTTTTACTTCACCCTCTTCAACAACTATGGTCTCTGCAATTTCTTGTTTTAGATCTAAATTAGGTTCTTCTTCCAAAATTTGTTTCATCCTCTGGTGGTATTTCTTTTTATCAGCCTGCCCTCTTAATCCATGCACTGCCGGACCTTTAGCAGTATTTAGCATTCTTATCTGCAGCATCGTTTCATCCATATTACGAGCCATTTCTCCGCCAAGTGCATCTATCTCCCTTACAATATGTCCTTTCCCAGGACCGCCCAGTGAAGGGTTACAAGGCATAAAAGCTACATGGTCGAGATTCACAGTTACTGTTAATACATCTAGTCCCATCCTAGCTGGAGCCAATGAGGCCTCACAACCGGCATGTCCAGCTCCGATAACAATAACATCATACTCTTTTTCAAATTCTTTATTGTACTTGTAATTGTTTCCCATTAAAAACACTCCTTACTATTTACCTAAACAAAAATCACTGAAGATTTGATCAATAATATCATCAGTAACAGTTTCACCAGTTATCGAGCCTAGATAAAAAAGTACATCTTTTAAATCAATTGTTAAGAAATCATAAGGTAGGCCCTCATCTAAAGACTGTTCAACCTTCTTTATTGATTCAAGGGCTTTATTTAAAGCATCTCGATGCCTTACCCTCGTAACCATCACATCGCTATCCACATCTATTTGTTCATGCAATATTTCCTCTAAAATTGTGTTTTTTAATTCTTCCATTCCTTTTTCTTCTTTTACAGAAGTCCAGAGGAGAGGATGTTCCTTAAACTTTTCTTCAAGTTCATTAATATCAATGTTTTCATCTAAATCCGTTTTATTTATAACAACTATTGTTGGTTGACCTTTTATAAGATCATAAACTTTTATGTCTTCTGCAGTTAAACCCTGACTGACATCCAACATCATCAGAACAAGATCAGCTCTTTTTAGGGATTCTCTGGTTTTTTCAACTCCAATCTTTTCTACTACATTTTCAGATTCTCTAACACCTGCTGTATCTATAACTTTTAGTGGTATCCCATCTAAATTGATATATTCTTCAATTACATCGCGGGTAGTCCCCGGCACATCAGTAACTATGGCTCTATTTTCTTGTAATAAATAATTTAATAAACTAGATTTACCTACATTTGGTTTGCCGACTATTACTGTTTTAATTCCTTCTTGATATAATTTGCCCTGTTGAGCCGTTTTTATAAGTTTTAGAATTGGTTCTTTAATTTCTTTTACTCTTTCTTCTAATTGATCAGAATCAAATCCTTCTATTTCATCTTCCGGGAAATCTATTGAAGCCTCTAAATGGGCTAATAGTGTAATTACTTTATCCTTAATATTATTTACTTTTTCAGAAAGACCGCCTTTAAGTTGTTCCATCGCAATATTTAAACTTTTTTCTGTTTTTGAATTTATAACATCAATTATTGCTTCAGCCTGTGCCATATCTAACTTCCCGTTCATAAAGGCACGGCGAGAAAACTCCCCGGGTTCAGCCAGCCGGGCACCATGTTCTAAAGCTAATTCTAAAACTGCTTCCAGGGGTACCATCCCACCGTGACAATCAAATTCCAAAACATTTTCTCCAGTAAAAGAACGGGGCTTTATCATAATTATAGCCAAAACTTCATCTACAGTTTTCCCTGATTCGGGCTTCACGACATAGCCATGATAAGCTGTATGTGAATCCGCTTCTTTTAAATCTATCCCTGAGGAGGCTTCAAAAAATTTTGACCCAATATTTATAGCATCCGGTCCGCTTATTCTTACTTTCCCTGTGCCCGAAGTACCGAAGGGAGTTGCTATTGCGGCAATAGTGTCTTCCTTCATTTTAGTCATCTTAATAACCCCCTTTAAAATATTAAACCCAGCAGGACCACCTACTGGGCATTAAATGTTTAACCAACTATAATATTTGTTATAGTATATTATTCTTAATTTGCTGTTTCAATCATAACCTTTCTGAATGGTTCCTCGCCTTCACTATATGACTTTACTCGGGAATCATTTTTCAGAGTAATGTGTATAATTCTACGTTCATGAGGAGGCATTGGTTCTAAGACTACTTTTCTTTCTTTATTTACAGCTTTTTGTGCTAGTTTGCGAGCCAATCGTTCTAACGTCTTTTCCCGCCTCTCTCTATAACCTTCAGCATCAAGAATAATTCTGTAGTATTCATCCGTATCTTTATTAACCACTAATGAAGTTATATATTGTAAAGCATCAAGCGTTTCCCCACGTCTCCCTATTACAATGCCAAGATCAGGGGAATGCAGGTCATAAACAACCTGCTCTTCATCAGTTTGATCTTCTATGGTATTAATATCTACGTCAATATTCGTTTTGCCAAATACTTCTTCCAAAAATTCTTTTCCTTTTTTAATAGGGTCATCTTCAATAATAATTTCTATTTCAGCTTGTTTTTTCCCAATGAGCCCTAAAAAACCTTTATTACCTTGTTCCACAATATTGATTTCAGCTTGGCTGCGGTCAATATTTAAATCATCAAGACCTTTTTTAATTGCCTCATTTACTGATTCAGCTCTGTATATCATCTTTTTCATTATTGTTCAGTAACCTCCTTATCAACATCAATTGACTCTTTAGAAATTACATATTGCTGGATTGCGGTAAATACTGTGGAAGTGAACCAGTATAGTAAAATACCAGATGGTAGCTGAAATCCTATAAATATAATAAAGGCCGGCATTATCCACATTATCATGCTGTTCTTGCCGCCACCACCTTGCATTTTCTGGGTTACATAAGTTTGTCCAATCATAGCAACAGCGTTTACCAGAACAATTGCAACATCGGGTTCTGCTAAAGAACCATTTGTTAATGTTCCTATCCATAAAAATGAAGCATCGCCTAGAACATCACTTAAACTTAAAATTGCTCTATAAAGAGGAATTAAGATTGCCAACTGAAAAATCATTGGTAAGCAACCAGCCGCAGGATTTACATTGTGCTCTTTATATAAATCCATCATTGCTTCCTGCTGTTTTTCTTTATCATCATCATATTTCTTTTTAATTTTGTCCATTTCTGGCTGTAAATCTTGCATTGCTTTCATCGATTTAGTCTGTTTTGCTGTCAAAGGATATAACAATAATTTAATTATAAGAGTGAATAAAATAATAGTTACACCATAATTATGTACTATTCCATTCAAAAACATTAAAGCCTCAACAATTCCATTAATCAACCAACCAAACATATTTTTCTTCCTCCTAAATAATTATTTGAGTGGATCATAGCCTCCTGAATTAAAAGGATGGCATTTTGAAATTCTTTTTATACTTTTTAATCCACCTTTAAATGCACCGTATTTTTTTACCGCTTGATATGAGTAATCTGAACAAGTAGGATCAAATCTACATGTTTTAGGCGTCCAGGGAGAAATCACTTTTTGGTAACCTTTTATAAACCATAAAATTATTTTACGCATTTTAACTCACTTCCCCGAATTTTGAAACAAACCAGCTTTCTTGAAAAGACCAGTCAAATCCTCTTTAATACCATAAAAGTTCAAATTATTCACAGGATTACGTGCTATAATTATTACATCATAACCCTTTAAAGAACTATCTTCTAAAAGTTTCCGGATAATCTCCTTCAAACGCCTTTTTAATTTATTTCTAACCACAGCCTTTCCAATTCTTTTACTAATGGAAAAACCGTAGCGGTTTATCTCATTTTTATTTGGATACCAATATAAAACAAAATACCTCGATGCAGTAGATTTACCCCTATTAAAGACTTTGTTAAAATCATTTTTCTTTTTAAGGGTTTTCAAAAAACTTCCTCCTACAAATTTAGTTTAATAAAATATTATTATAATATCAACTCTCATACGGTTTAAATTATATGTTATTTAGTAACTAGAGTCAAGAAATTTTATATATACATTAAATAATGAATCAATAAGAACACTTTAAGACACATCTCAAATATTTGCCCTTTTATCCACAAGATTTAAGCCATTAATTCTTGTTGAATAATTGTTGATAATCTGTTAAAATATTAATGATTAGCGATAATTAAATATAAGCTATATTTCTATTATAACTATTATAACTTCAATATTAGTAATTTACAAGATTTACACACCCTGTTAATCAATTTATTCACACGAAATTGCCGTCCCATCCACAATCCCACTGGTTATCCACATATTTATCCACATTTATTCACAATATGTTGATATAATATCAGATTATAAACAGTTTGTGGAAATTTATTTTTGGTTTTTAACAGATATTTTATATTAAATTAGCATATTTACTTTAATTAAAGCAACTATAAACATCATTCTCTTGTGGATAACCCTCTGTTTTATCCACAAAACTGTTAATAACTCTCTGAATTTGTAATTTTTTGGGGATAACTATTGTAATTATACGATATTAACTAAATTTTCGCAGGAGGTATATAAATGGCGTTTTCCCAAGAAGAACTGGAACATATTTGGAATCAAACACTAAACGAGATCAAAGATAAATTAAGTAATCCGAGTTTTAAAACATGGTTTTCTAACACAAAACCGGTAGATATGAAAGATGATAATATAATGTTAATCGAAGTACCCAACGATTTTATCAAAGACTGGATTGAAACAAGATATAACGATCTTATCACTGAAGTCGTTCAAAATTTAACTGACACAAATTTAGAGTGCCGTTTTTATACGGAAGAAGAATTAAGAAAAAAAGATCAAGAAAAGGAAAAAGAAGAAAAAACTAAACCAAATAGAGAAAAGGAATCCACCGATCAAGAATTAGAAGCAAAAATAAGGGAGTACAATATAAATACTAATTTAAATCCTAAATATTCTTTTGATTCCTTTGTTGTAGGTAATGGTAATAGATTTGCCCATGCTGCCGCCCTTGCTGTAGCAGAAGCACCTGCTAAAGCTTATAATCCACTTTTCCTATACGGTGATGTTGGATTGGGGAAAACTCACTTAATGCAGGCAATAGCACATTACATATTAAAGCATAACCCTGATAATAAGGTTGTCTATGTTTCCTCCGAAACTTTTACAAACGAATTAATTAATGCAATCAAGGATGATAAAACAGCTGCCTTTAGAGATAAATATAGAAATATCGATATCCTATTAGTTGATGATATACAATTTTTAGCAAATAAAGAAAGAACACAAGAAGAATTTTTTCATACTTTTAATTCTTTACATGAATCAAACCGCCAGCTGATTATTTCTAGTGATAGGCCTCCTAAAGAAATCCCGACCTTAGAGGAAAGGTTAAGGTCCCGCTTCGAATGGGGTTTGATCACTGACATCCAAAAACCAGATTTAGAAACAAGAATTGCAATTTTAAGAAAAAAAGCAGATATGGAAAACTTAAAAGTTCCAAACGAAGTAATTATCTATATAGCAAACAATATCCAATCAAATATAAGAGAATTAGAAGGGGCTTTAATAAAAGTTATTGCATATTCTTCTTTAGTAGATAAAGATATTGATGCTGATTTAGCTGAAAAAGCCCTTAAAGATCTCATTGTAGAAAACGAAGAACCCCGGGAAGTAAATATTGAATTGATTAAAGATGTAGTAGTTGATTATTATAATTTAAAAAATGACGACATGACTTCTAAAAAGAGGACTCAAAAAATTGCCTTTCCAAGACAAATAGCAATGTATCTATCAAGAGAATTAACAGATTTATCATTACCTCATATTGGGGAAGAATTTGGGGGAAGAGATCATACTACTGTCATCCATGCTTATAATAAAATTGAAGATAAAATAGAAGAAGATGACGAATTTTCTAAAGTTATAAACAAAATAATATCAAGAATAAATAATTCTTAATTTCCCTTGTTGATAAGGTTGTTAACTGACTGTTAATTAATTGTGAATAGATTTAATATGTTAGTATGTGTATAACCGCTCAACTATTATATACAACTTATCTACATAGCTTTTCTCTTAATAGACAGGTCTGGTTATCCTTTTACACAAATCCACACTCCCTACTACTACTACTACTATTTTAAATAAATTAATAAATTATTATTATAATATTTTTTTTGTTAATAAGTACCTACTAAATAGGAGGTTTAAAGATGATTTTTAAAATTGAAAGAAAAGATTTTTACCAGGGATTAAATATTACACACAGAGCTTGTGCTTCAAGTAATACAATGCCAATTTTAAAAGGAATACTTATAGAAGCAAAAGAAGATAAAGGCCTACACTTAATGGGGACTGACTTAGAAATTGGAATCGAAAACTGGGTTCCTGCAGATGTTGAAAAAGAAGGAAAAATTGTTTTACCTGCAAATCAGTTACGAAATATTATCAGAGAACTGCCAAATGAAGAAATAAATTTTGAAGTTGACTTAAAAAGATATAAAGCTAATATTACTTGTTTAAATTCACAGTTTACTATTAATGGTTATAACCCAGAAGAATACCCTCAATTACCTGATGTTAATATTCCCACAGAATTAGAAATTTCATCTTCAAAACTTAAAAAGGTAATTAGTGAAGTAGAATTTTCAACTTCAAGTGACCAAACACAACCAGTATTAACTGGGTCTTTAATGGTATTAGAAGAAGATCAAATTAAAATGGTTTCAACAAACAAATATCGTCTTGCTTATAGCAGGATAGAAAACAAAAATGATATAGATGAAAAAATAGATATAATTATACCAGGTGCGACAATAAAAGAAATAAGCAATTTATTAGAAGAAGAAGGAACAGTTGAAATGAAAGTTAATGAAAATTATGCTAGTTTTAATTTTAATGATATCATTGTAGTCTCAAGATTAATAGAAGGTAAGTTTCCAAATTTTGAACAGGTGATACCAGATAAAAAAAATACAACAATCACTGTTAATAAAGAGTACTTACAAGCAGCTGTAAAGAGAGCTTCTTTAATTGCAAAGCTAGATTCAAACATAGTTAGTTTAAAAAGTAAAGATAATAGTCTAATAATTAAAGCAGAAGAAACAGATTCAGGTAGTGCTCGAGAGGAAGTACCAATCAATTTAGAAGGAGAAAACCATAAAATTAGTATAGATGCTTCTTACTTACTTGATGTTCTTAAAGTAATTGAAGAAGAAAAAGTAAAATTAGAGTTGATTGGTTCATTAAATCCTTTGGTTCTCAAAAAAGAGGATACTGATGAGTATATATATTTAATAATGCCGATTAGACCTGGTAATGAAGAAGAAGATGAAGAAAATGAGGGAGCTTAATATAAAATTATGGAGAAAATAAAAATAAAAACAGAAAAAATAAAATTAGACCAATTTTTAAAATGGGCAAATGTTGTAACAACAGGTGGTCAGGCGAAAGAATTAATACAATCAGGAAGAGTTAGAGTTAACAACAAAATCGAAAAAAGAAGAGGTCTAAAGTTAAAAGATGGAGATTTAGTAAATGTTGAAGGGTTTGATGAAACTTTAAAAGTGAGCGGATAAAACCATGTATATAGAAAAACTATTGTTAAAAAATTATAGGAATATAAAAAACATCTACCTTGATTTGAATCCAAATTTAAATATATTTATAGGAAATAATGGAGTGGGGAAAACAAACTTATTGGAAGCAGTCTATTTGATGGCTACTACTGAATCACATAGAACTAACAGAGATAATGAACTTATTCAATGGGATAAAGAAAGTGCTTTAGTTCAGTTAAAATTAGTAAAAGAAGATTATGATTTAACTATTTCATATAAAATAGAAGGTAGAAATAAACAAATAAAAATAAATAAAAATTCTTTGGAGAAGATATCTGATTTAGTAGGTAATCTTAATGTAATACTTTTTTCTCCAGAGGATTTAAAAATTGTAAAAGGTGGACCTCATAATAGAAGAAAGTTCTTAGATTTAGAAATATCCCAGGTAAATCCTTATTATTATCATCTATTAAAGGAATATAACCATATTTTAAAACAACGAAATAACCTTTTAAAAAAAATGTATAATAAAAAAGATCGTGATCTTAACTTATTAGAAGTATGGGATGATAAATTATCTGAAAAAGGTTCCAAACTTATTTATAAAAGATATCAGGTTTTAAATAAGTTAAAGCTTTTAGCTAGATTGAGCCAACGAAAGTTAACGGCTGGGGATGAAAATTTGAATATAAGATATGAGAGCACTTTAAAAGTAAATGCAAAGAATGAAAAAGAAGAAATTAAAAAAGTATTTTTAAAAACTCTAAAAAAGAAAAGGGGAAAAGAATTTGAGAGGGGATATACTTTATCGGGTCCTCATCGGGACGATTTAGTTTTTACAATTAATGAAGTTAATGTTAGAAAATATGGCTCTCAAGGGCAGCAGCGTACAGTAGCTTTGGCCTTAAAATTAGCAGAATTGGAATTCATGAAATCGGAAAGTGGAGAATACCCAGTTTTACTTTTGGATGATGTCTTTTCTGAACTGGATAAAAACAGAAGAGATACATTACTTTCTATAATAGATGATAGAATTCAAACTTTGATAACTACAACTGATTTAAAGGACATAGATAAGATATTGGAAAAAAACAATAACAATATATATAATGTTAAAGCTGGTTCTATTGAAAAAAGGCAGGGGTGAGTTTTTTGTTCTTACATATTGGCAAAGGACATATGATTAATAAAGAAAATGTGGTTTTTATTGGTGATTTAAAATCAACTATGGATTCAGAAATTACAAATGAATTTTTTGATATAATAAAAGAAGAGGGTTTTATTATAAATTATTATGAAGATGAAGCTAGTTCCTTTATTTTAACAGGAGAAAAAATATATTTATCCATAATATCTTCAACAACTCTTAAAAGTAGAATGGAAAAGATTATTTAGTAGAATTGGGGGAATGATGATGGCAGAATTAGAAAAAAGCAGATATGAAGCTGAAAATATACAAGTATTAGAGGGTTTAGAAGCTGTTAGGAAAAGACCTGGTATGTATATTGGTTCGACAAGCATTGATGGTCTCCTTCATCTAGTTTATGAGGTGGTAGATAATAGTATAGATGAGGCAATGGCCGGATATTGTGATAGGATTGAAGTAAATATAAAGCCGGGTAATATTGTAACTGTTGTGGATAATGGTAGAGGTATACCTATTGAGACCCATCCAAAGGTAAATAAACCTGCGGTAGAAGTAGTTATGACGACCCTTCATGCTGGTGGTAAATTTGATAGTGAAGGATATAAAGTATCGGGCGGATTACATGGAGTAGGGGTTTCAGTGGTTAATGCCTTATCAGAATGGATGACAGTTGAGGTTAAATGGAAAGATGGAAATATATATAGACAGAAATATAGGAGGGGTATACCTGTTTATGACCTCAAAAAGATAGGTAGTTGTGAGGTTGAAAGAGAGACGGGTACCAAGATAACATTCAAACCTGATGATGAAATTTTTGAAGAAATAGACTTTAGATATGATAAAATTCTTCAAAGATTTAAAGAAATGGCCTTTTTAAATAAAGGGATTGAAATAAAGATCAAAGATAAAAGAGATGAAGAAAACATAAAAGAAGACAGATTCCATTATGAAGGGGGAATCGTTCAGTTTGTTAAATATTTGAATAAAAATAAAAAAGCTTTATTTCCGGATCCGGTCTATCTTGAAGAAAAAGGGGAAAAAGCAGATTTAGAGATTTCCTTTCAATACCATAGTGGATTTAAAGAAAGGATCTTTACATTTGCAAATAATATAAATACTAGGGAGGGTGGAACCCATCTTAGTGGTTTTAAAAGTGCTTTAACAAGAACAGTAAACGGTTATGCTAGAAGTAAAGGTTTACTTAAGGAAAAAGATGATAATTTAACAGGAGAAGATGTTAGAGAAGGACTTACTGCTATAATTAATATAAAATTGGAAGAACCTCAGTTCGAAGGTCAAACTAAAACCAAACTGGGTAATAGTGAAATTAGAGGATTTGTTGATTCCAGTCTTTCACAACACCTAAAAACTTTTATGGAAGAAAACCCTTCTGTAGCAAAAACTATTGTAGAAAAAGGTATAAAGGCTGCTAAAGCTAGGAAAGCAGCTAAGAAGGCGCGAGATTTAACTAGAAGGAAAAACGCCTTATTTTCTACTGCTTTACCGGGTAAATTAGCCGACTGTTCATCAAGAGATACCGAAAATACTGAATTATATATAGTTGAGGGTGATTCAGCAGGTGGTTCAGCTAAACAGGGTAGAGATAGAAATTTCCAGGCAATATTACCCTTAAGAGGTAAAATATTGAATGTTGAAAAAGCACGTTTGAATAAAATTTTAAATAACAATGAAATAAGAACTTTAATTACTGCAATCGGTACTGGTATTGGTGAAGATTTTGATATAGATAATAGCAGATATGGTAAAATTATAATTATGACCGATGCCGACGTTGACGGTGCACATATTAGAACTTTACTTTTAACCTTCTTTTACAGGTATATGAGCCCCTTATTAGAACAGGGTATGATTTACATTGCTCAACCTCCGTTATATAAAGTTAAGAGGGGTAGATCATCAGAATATCTCTATAATGATAGGGCCTTAAAAAAATATGCAGATAAATATAAAGAACAAAACTTCTCATTACAAAGATATAAAGGTTTAGGAGAAATGAACCCTGATCAATTGTGGGATACCACTATGGATCCTGATAATAGGATAATCTTACAAGTTCAAATTGAAGATGCTATTATGGCAGATGAAACCTTTACTACTTTGATGGGAGATAAAGTTAGCCCCCGGAGGAAATTCATACAAGAGCATGCCCAAGAAGTAAAAAATCTTGATATATAGATAAAGGAAGGTGTAAAAATTGGTTGATGAGTTTGGAAATAAAAATGTTGTACAGGTAGATATAGATGATCAGATGAAAGAGGCATTTCTAGATTATGCGATGAGTGTTATAGTAAGTAGAGCCTTACCTGATGTCAGGGACGGGCTTAAACCTGTTCATCGTAGAATATTATATGCACTCCATGATTTAGGAATGACTCCTAATAAATCACATAAAAAATCGGCACGTATAGTAGGAGAAGTATTGGGGAAATACCATCCTCATGGGGATACAGCTGTATATGATACTATGGTGAGGATGGCTCAAGATTTTTCATATAGATATCCTTTAGTAGATGGACATGGGAACTTTGGTTCTGTTGACGGTGATTCAGCTGCAGCAATGCGTTATACCGAGGCCAGAATGTCAAAAATAACTACTGAATTATTAAGGGATCTTAATAAAAATACAGTAGATTTTATTCCTAATTTTGATGATAGTCTAAAAGAACCTGATGTATTACCTTCCCGTTTTCCCAATTTATTGGTTAACGGTAGTTCAGGTATAGCAGTTGGAATGTCAACTAGTATCCCACCTCACAATTTAGTAGAAGTAATTGATGGGATTATAAGGGTAATTGAAAACCCAGATATTGACTTAGTCGAATTGATGGAAGTCATTAAAGGACCTGACTTTCCTACTGGTGGATTAATAATGGGGAAAGGCTCGATCTATAAAGCATATAAGTCAGGCCGTGGCAAGGTAACTGTAAGAGCTGAAGCAGAAATAGAAGAAAATGAAGCTTCAGCAGATAGAATTATTGTCAATGAATTACCATACAGGGTTAATAAAGCGCGCTTGATTGAAAAGATAGCTGATATGGTTAGAAATGAAAAAATAGAAGGTATCAGTGATATTAGAGATGAATCCGATAGAAGAGGGTTAAGAATTGTAATTAAGATAAAGAGGGGCTCAAACCCTAAGATTGTCTTGAACCAGTTGTTTAAACACTCACAACTTCAGATTACATTCAGTATTATTATGCTGGCAATTGTTGATAATGAACCTAAAGTATTGAACTTAAGAGAAATAATTGACCATTATTTAGAGTTTCAAAAAGAAGTCATAACCAAGAGAACTCAATATGAGTTAGATAAGGCAGAAAACAGAGCTCATATTTTAGAAGGTTATATGATAGCATTAGATGATATTAATGCTGTTATACAGATGATTAGAGAAGCTCCTGATGTTAATAATGCACGTGAACAACTAATGAGTACCTATGATTTATCTGAAAAACAGGCAAATGCAATCTTAAGAATGAGACTTCAAAGGTTAACTGCTTTAGAAAGAGATAAAATTGATGCAGAATATGAAAGTTTAAAAGAAGATATTAAATACTATAGAGAAATTTTAAATAGTGAAGCTAAATTATTAGAGATTATAGAGGAAGAAATCCAAGAGATAAAAGATAAATATGGTGATGAAAGACGGACAAAGATCTTAGATCAAACTACAGATTTAGACCTAGAAGATTTAATAGAAGAACAGCAAGTAGTTGTAACAATGACTAACCAGGGCTATATAAAGAGAATGCCTATTGATACTTATAGAAGCCAAAGAAGAGGTGGAAAGGGTATTATAGGGACTACAACGACGGAAGATGATTTTGTTAAAGATGTATTTATTACATCTACACATAATTACTTCTTGTTTTTCACAAATAAGGGCCTAGTATATAGGTTGAAGGGATATCAAATTCCTCAGGCAAGAAGACAATCGCGTGGTACTGCTATTGTCAATTTATTACAATTAGATGAAGATGAAACGGTCAGTTCGGTTATTTCAATTAATGATTTTAAGGAAAGTAAATATCTCACAATGGCAACTAAAAAAGGTAGAATAAAAAAGACACCTTTAAGCGACTATGACAGTAATTATACCGGCATAATTGGAATTCATCTACAAGAAGATGATAAATTAATTGAAGTCAAGGATACAAAAATTGATGAAAATATAATATTAATAACCCATCAAGGTAAAGCGATAAGGTTTAATGAAAAAGATATAAGACCTGTCGGAAGAGCTGCCCAGGGGGTAATGGGTATTGATCTAAGAGAAGATGATTACTTGATAGGTATGGGAATTGATTCCGAAGGCAGTGACCTCTTAATAATTAGTGAAAAGGGTTATGGTAAAAGAACACTTGTTGAAAAATATAGAACACAGCAGCGCTACGGAAAAGGTATTATTACTCTAAATATTACTGAGAAGAATGGACCAATTGCTGCCGGCAAGATTGTCAATGAAAATGAAGAAATTATTATAATCACAGCAGAGGGAATAATAATAAGGACAAAAGTTGAAGAAATTTCTCAAACTGGACGTAACACTATGGGAGTAAAAGTTATCGATGTAGAAGATGATGATTATGTAGTTTCTGTTGGTAAATTCCAGCCTGAAGAGATTGATGATGAAGAAGCTGAAAAAGAAGTAAAACAAAAAAAAGAGGAAAAAGAAGTAGAATAATATAAAAAATATAATTAAAACTTCCGTATTAACAAATAAATATGAGGTCTTTAACTTCCCTACTTTTTCTTTACCCAAACCCTAATAAGTCGAGGGCTTGACTTTCCGTTAATTCCTGTATACAATTTTGAGAGAAGATAAAAGTTTAATACTTTCCGGTGGTAATTGCGGGGGGCAACACCTGTTCCCATCTCGAACACAGAAGTTAAGTCCTCCAGCGCCTATGGTACTGCAGGGGTGACCCTGTGGGAGAGTAGGTCACTGCCGGATTCTTTTTTATATGTGTTCCCCGATAGCTCAGTTGGTAGAGCAGGTGACTGTTAATCATCTTGTCGTAGGTTCGAGTCCTACTCGGGGAGCCATTTTTTATTTTAATAACTTTAACGCAGGGTGGAACAATCTGGTAGCTCGTCGGACTCATAACCTGAAGGTTGTCGGTTCGAATTTGGCCCCCGCGACGAATAAGTGTTACCTAAGAGGTGGAAACTTAATTGCAAAACTTCGTCTAAACCTATCTAGTAATATATATCCTTAGGGTAGATAAAAAGTAATAGGAAGCTCCTTTTAAAATCTTAACTTTGATTTAGTGGAAGAGGTTCACAAGTATATTTGAACTCATAATGAAGTTGATATATTTGCAATCTTTATAATAAGGATAACAAAAAATATTAGTAAATAGATTTACTTTCATACCGTCATTTTGTGGCGGTTTTTTCATATTTAAATAAAAAAATGTTAAATATACCCTTGAATTTTGTTGTAAAAATAGTATCATATA
>JAWOEZ010000024.1:0-26263 GCA_046482435.1 Halanaerobiales bacterium | reverse complement strand
TGCATGTGTTAAGCACGCCGCCAGCGTTCGTCCTGAGCCAGGATCAAACTCTCCATTTAATAATGAAAAGTTGTTTCCTATAGCTTAAAACTTTGCTCGCTATAAAAATTCTTGCTTGAAACTTAATCAAAACTGTCAGGGTCTGCTGTTCACTTTTCAAGGTTCTACTTCTCTACCGCGAAATAAGTGTAACACTTTTCGCGACCGCTGTCAATCGGTTTTTAGCCGTTTTTTATAACTCATTTTTGCCCAGCTTTTCCTTCAGCGACATTTTACATATTATCAATTAAAAGGCACGCTGTCAAGGTCTAAATGCTTTTTTCACAAAATAATTTTAGAAAAAGTAACCACACCCATTAATAGGTGTGGCCTTAATTATTTAATAGTATATCTTAATGTCTTATTCGCCTGTCATTCCACCACCTATCCAATTAACAAAGTTTCTCCATGCTAGTGCAATAAAATTAGCTTTGTTAATCTTCTCAGTAGCAATTATATCTGTTTTTGTTACTACCTCCTCGTCTCTTATAGCTTTTGCTTCCCCTAATTTATCTCCCTCATTAATAGGATAATCTATCTTTTCATTAATAGTTATATCAGTGCTGATAGAATCCTCCATACCTCTTTTCACTACTACTGCTAGATCACTTGCTACCTCACCTGTAGTAAATTCTTTTGCACCTTGTTTTACAGAAATATTTTGGATTGTTTCTCCTTTATCTAAATAATTTTTTCTTGTAAATCTATTGAACCCATAATCTAATAACTGTGCAGTTAAATCCTCCCTAGCTTTTACACTTTTAGATTTCATGACAACAGAAATTAATCTCATATCCCCTCTTTGAGCAGTTGCTGCTAGAGAAAAGCCAGCAGCCTGGGTATGTCCTGTTTTAATTCCATCAAGACCAGGATAAGAGTTCACAAGGTGATTAGTATTAGTAAGCATTGCATTTCTGTCTGGCAGTTCTAGATAATCCAACCATATAGAAGCATCTTCTAATATAATAGGGTATTTAACAAGCTCTTTAGACATTATAGCTACATCCCGGGCCGTTGTATAATGATCGGAATCTGCTGGTAGACCTGTTGAATTAGAAAAATATGTGTTATCTAAATCTAATTCATCAGCTCTTTCATTCATTAAATTAACAAATCTATTATAAGAACCGGCTACTGATTCAGCAAGTGCTACACAGGCATCATTGGCAGAAGCTATTGTCACAGCTTTCAATAGCTCCCTTATCTTTACTTTATTCCCTTCTGCTAAATATATTTGGGAGCCTCCCATTGATTCTGCTAACCTGCTTATTGTTACTTCATCATCTAATGATATATCTTCATCTTCTATTTCTTCCATCGCTACTAATAACGTCATAATCTTGGTCAAACTTGCCGGAGGGAGCTGTTCATCGGCATTCTGTTCAAATAATACCTGTCCTGTTTCAGCATCTATTAATATCGCTGATTGGGCATCTATTTGGAATTCCTGGGCTCCAGCCATTACAGTTATACTAATTACAAATATTAAAATAAATATTATCGCAGTGATAAACCTCTTCAATTTTCTTCCTCCCTTTTTGAATAAAAAATAACTCTCTCTTGCTTTATTTTTCTTTCGCTTGATTCCAGTAATTATCTAATTCCTCAAGAGTTAAATTATTTATATTTTCATTTTTCTTATTTATCATTCTTTCTATATAATTAAACCTCTTTTTGAACTTATTAATAGTTCTTAAAAGAGCAATTTCAGGATTTATATCTTTAAATCTTGATAAATTAACTACAGCAAATAATAAATCTCCCAATTCATCTTCAATTCTATCAACATCTTCTTTATGGACTACTTCTTTTAATTCTTCTATCTCTTCTTCAATTTTCAAAATAACATCCTCAATTTCTTTCCAATCAAAACCAACTTCTGCTGCCTTTTGCTGGATTTCAAAAGCTTGATTTAAAGAAGGTTGAACTTTAGAAACTCCACTTAAAATTGATGTCCCTTTTTTATTAATTCTTTCTTTCTTCTTGATTTCCTCCCAAGTTTTCTTAACTTCTGAAGCAGATTCTATTTTTTCTCTACCAAAAACATGAGGATGTCTTCTGATTAATTTAGCAACTATTCCTTTTATCACATCATTGATATCAAATAATTCTTTTTCTTTTCCAATCTGAGATTGGAAAATCACCTGTAGTAATAAATCCCCTAATTCCTCTTTTAATAAATCCATATCCTCTTTTTCTAAAGCTTCTACTACTTCATAAGCTTCTTCTATTATATATGGTTTGAGAGAATAAAAATCCTGTTTCTTATCCCAGGGACAGCCTTCAGGTCCTCTAAGCACCTCCATAATATGTAATAATTTTTTGAATTCACTCTTAAATTCTTTTGATTTCATAACTTTCACCTACAATATTTTATGCTTTCTTAAAAAATTAGCTATTTTCTCTCCTAAATATGGTATCATCTTTAAGTCGTAATATTTAATCTCCTTAAATATAACTAACAATCCCAAATAAAATAAAACAGATAAAAATACAATTAAAAACGTAGCATAAGTATATGCCCTCATGATATCTAGACTAAGCAGATAATTATTAATTATTGTAAAACCATAATGTGCAAAAGTAACCATTAAACCAACAGTAATAATCGGTTTAACTATAAATTGTTTAATATTGATCCTATAATTAGTATAGAATTTTAAAGAGATTAAATTTAAAATTGCAGCAACCGCGAACCCTGTTACAGTTCCAATCGAGGCTCCTTTAATCCCAAAAGCAGGTAAAGCTGTTAAATAATAATTTAAAAAGGCGTTTACTATTGCCCCTATAAATAAGTTTCTAGCCGGAATTTTTGTTTTTCCTATTCCCTGGATTATACCAGAAGTACTTTGCTGTAAGGCAATAAACAATACTCCCCATGACACTATTTTTAATGGTACAGCCGCTAGAGCATTATTAAATATCACCGTAGTTAACGGTTCTGCAAGTATGAAAAGTCCACCTGCCGAGGGCAAACCTATTAAAATTGTTAGTCTTAAAGCTGTTTCAGTTCTTTTTTTAATTAATTTATTTTTGTTTTGAGCAAAAGCCTCCGAAATAGCGGGAACTAAACTTGCAGATAATGCAACAGAGATTATTGTTGGAAAATTCACTAACACCATCGCCATTCCGGCTAATCTACCATAAAGTTGTGAAGCAATTTCAATTGAAAATCCTGCAACTTGTAATCGGTTTGGTACAATAGCAGCATCTACTAAGTTCATAAGAGGTAAAACTAATGCCCCTAAAGTAATTGGAATCCCTAAATAAGCTATCTCCTTTACAATTTTAAATGTTTTTGTTGTTTCCACACTACCTGATTTCATAAAGGTAAATATTTCAGTTTTCTTATTATCATATATCTTTAATAATATGAAAAGCCCTGCAATTGACCCTGTTACTGCACCAAAAGTTGCGCCCGCTGCAGCATAACCCAGACTATATTGAATTAAATAGTAAACCAAACCTATCATTGTAATCATTCGTACCAGTTGTTCTAAAACCTGGGAATAAGCTGTTGGAACCATATTCTGAAGTCCCTGAAAAAACCCCCGATAAGTAGCCATTATGGACACAAAAAATATTGCCGGTGAAAGAGCCAATACTGCATAAAAAGCTCGCGGGTCCCAATTCAACCAATTAACTAGAGGTTTTGCCATAACAGCCATTAGTATAGAAAAAAACAGTCCTACTACAAGACTCATTTTCCTACCTACTGTAAATATTTTAAAAGCTGCTTTTCTTTGATCTTTAGCAACTCTATCAGAAATGAGTTTTGCAAGAGCAATCGGAATACCCGATCTAGAAACTACTAATAACGTAGTATATATAGGATAAGCCATCTGATATAAGCCGATACCTTCATCACCTAAAATACGACTTAATATAATCCGATAACCAAATCCCATTATCTTAGCAATTATCCCAGCCAAACTCAGAATAAATGCACCTTTTAAGAAGGTTGAGCTTTTATCTGTCATTAGTTATTACTCCTCTATACTAAATACCTTTTCTTTTAATAACTTCATTATTTCTTTCAGTAAACTTAACTTTTTAATTTTAACTATAATCTCTGGATTTTTTGCATTTCTCACTTTTAATTTTTTTGGGTATTTTTCTAATAAATTAACTATATAGTCACCTGTTATTTTATTATCTTCTCTAAATACTATTCGATAGCCTGCCTCAGTTTCAGAAATTTTTTTAACATCAAGTCTCTTAGCCAAAACATTAAATCTTCTAAGTTTAATTAAATTCATTACCGATTCTGGGGGGTTACCAAATCTGTCTACAAATTCATCAATCAATGATATTATATCTGCTTCATCGTTAACTTTTTTCAGCTTCTTATACATTTCGATCTTTTGTCTGGAATCTGATATATATACATCAGGTATATATGCATCAAGATCAATTTCCATTTCTACATCTTTTTGATCTTTATCTTTGCCTTTTAAATCTTTAATAGCACTGTCCAGCAACTTACAATATAATGAAAATCCTACGGCTGCAATATGCCCGCTTTGCTCAGCGCCTAATAGATTTCCAGCCCCTCTTATTTCTAGATCTCTCATAGCAATTTTAAAACCCGAACCTAAGCTTGTAAACTCCTTTATTGCTTTCAATCTTTTGTTAGCTACTTCACTTAACATTCTATCTTTTTCATACATCAAATATGCATAAGCTATTCTATTGGACCTTCCTACTCGACCTCTTAATTGATATAGTTGGGCTAACCCCATATATTCGGCCCTGTTAATAATTATTGTATTAACATCAGAAATATCAAGTCCATTTTCTATAATTGTTGTACAAACTAACACATCATAACGACCTTCATAAAAGTCTATCATTATATTTTCTAGTTTTCTTTCACTCATTTGTCCATGGGCTATTGCTACCCGTGCCTCGGGAACCAACTTATTAACTAATTCAGCTTTTTTATCGATATCCTCCACCCTGTTATGGACAAAATATACCTGGCCATTCCTAGAAAGTTCTTTTTTAATTGCATCTTTAATTAAATCCTGGTCGAACTCTCTAATATATGTTCTAATCGGATATCTATCTTTAGGAGGAGTTTCAATTACACTCATATCTCTTACACCAATTAAAGACATATGAAGGGTTCTTGGAATCGGAGTAGCTGTTAAGGTTAAGACATCAACATTTGATTTCAAAGATTTTAATTTCTCTTTGTGAGCAACACCAAACCTCTGTTCCTCATCAACTATCAATAGACCAAGATTGTTAAATACTACATCTCTAGATATTATTCGATGAGTACCTATTAATATGTCGATTTTTCCTTTGGCTAAATCTCTTAAGGTTTTTTTCTGTTCAGCTTGTGTCCTGAATCTGCTCAAGATACCGACCTTTACAGGATATTGGTTAATTCGTTCTCTGAATGTCTTATAATGTTGTTGTGCTAAAATCGTTGTGGGAACTAAAACTGCAGTCTGTTTACCATCCATAGCCGCTTTAAAAGCAGCTCTAATAGCAACTTCGGTTTTCCCATAACCAACATCACCACACAGAAGACGATCCATAGGAGTATCAGACTGCATATCTTCTTTAACATCTTCAATTGCTTTAAACTGATCAGGTGTTAACTCATGTGGGAAGTCGTTTTCAAATTCTTTTTGCCATTCCGTATCAACTGAAAAAGTATAACCTTCCTTCGTTTCTCGTTCTGCATAAAGTTCTAAAAGCCCAATTGCCATTTTCTTAACAGAATTTTGAACTCTTTTTTTAACCTTTTGCCAATCATTACCCCCTAATTTATATAGTTTAGGAGGATTAGTATCAGCCCCAATATATTTCTGTACTAAATTTATTTTTTCTGTTGGTACATATAATCTATCCGATTCCTTATATTTAATCATTAAATAATCCTGATGTCTATCCTGGACCTCTAGCGTTTTAACTCCTAGATATTTTCCAATCCCGTGATTTTCATGAACAACATAATCACCCTTACTTAATTCATTAATCGAGGAGATTCTAACTCCTTCTTCAAAATCTGTGATTTTTCTTTTTCTCTGCTGCTTTTTACCTATAATTTCTTTTTCAGTAAACACAACTAACTTCAAATCATCTAAAACAAATCCTTTAGAAAAACTTTCATCATATATGTTTATTTTCCCTAATAATAATTTATTACTATAAATATTATTGATATCATAGTTTTGTAAATACTCCGAAATTTTCTTTGCCTTCGATTCAGTATTTAAAGATAAAAGAATAGTGTATCCTTTATTACTTAAATCATTTAACCGATCTTTTAGGAGTTCAAATTGTCCATTAAATGATTCTACACCAGCTGTTTCAAATTCTAATTTTGTATCAATCTGATTTAAAGGACTTTCTTTTATTTCATCCGTAAAATAAAGCCCCTTCATCTCACTATCATGATTAATATATTGATTAGCTGTAAGAAATATTTTAGAATAAGAAGGAAGAATATTACCCTGTTCTAAAAGAGAGACGGTTGTTTCTTCTAAATCTCGTTGATAAGATTTAATTCGCTGCCAAACTCTTTCACTATTATCATATATGATATAAAAATCATCTTCCATATAATCAAATAAAGTACTTAAATTATTTTTATAAAAATATGGTAAAAATTGTTCATAACCTTCAAAATAGTGCGACTCACTTAATTTATCCAAATATTCCCCGCTTAAATCTTTTAAATATTTTGCTTCTTCAGAACTGTCTGTATTTTTTAACCTATTTACTTGTTTTTTAAAATCATCTTTAATATCTGGTAAAAATTGTCCTATTTGTTTACGATCAAATATTATTTCATTAACAGGAGGTAAGTTAATCTCGGCAATGTTTTCAACAGATCTCTGAGTTTCTATATCAAAAAATCTTATAGAATCAACTTCATCTCCAAATAACTCTATTCTGACAGGATTTTCATATACTAAAGTATAAACATCTAAAATTCCGCCTCTTATACTAAATTGACCCGGTTGTTCCACCATTTTTTCTCTATCATACCCAAGTTGAACTAATCTTCTACTTATTTCATTTAAGTCAATTTGTTTGTCCATATTTATCTTAATAGTATTTTCATCAAAATATTTTTTAGGCATTAATTTTCTTAAAATTGAGATACCACTTGTTATTACTACATTGTTATTATCAAACTGCATTTCATTCAATACTTTTATTCTTTCCTGTAAAATATTGAAATCTGGATTAATTTTTTCATGTGGCAGAGTTTCTATCTCAGGAAAAATACTTAATTTATTTTTATCAATAACTCTCACTAAATCTTCATATATATTTTCAATCCGGCTATTGTCGTGAGTGATGATTAAAACCTTTTTATTTAATTTTTGTATAATATTGGAAACAATAAAAGAAAAACAGGCCTCTTCTGGCCCAACTACTTTAACTTTTTCTTCTTTTTTAGTTAAATTTAAGAGGTTATTCATTTTTTCTTTTTTAAAAATATTTTTTGTATTGAGCATAACTTCACCTAAATTTTTTAAATTAAATACCAAAATGACCCCTACTCAAAGGTACGGGTCTTCTTAATTAAATTTATTCATAGCACTTGAAACACCATTATTTATTATATCTATAACTACTTGATCAATTATTTCAAAAGTCTCTTCAACTCTTTTTTGTTGTTCATCGCTGAATTCCCTCAATACATATTCATTAACAGGAAGATCAAGAGGTCTACCAATTCCAATTCTAATCCGGTTTATCTCTTTTGAGTCCAAATTTTCCATAATAGATTTGATGCCTTTATGACCACCACTACTACCCTTTGATTTCACCCTCAATTTTCCAGTAGGTAAATCTAGGTCATCATAGATCACTATAAGATTTTCTAATGAAATATTAAACTTGTCGACAAGTTTAGAAATAGCCCTACCGCTCTTATTCATATATGTAAGTGGTTGGGCTAAAATAACTTTTTCGTGCTCTATTTCACCTCTGGCTACCAGTGCTTCACAGTCTTTATCTACATTCCTTATATTAAAGTGGTCGGCCAATCTTTTTATCGCTGTAAAACCTACATTGTGACGGGTTTCAGCATATTTCTGGCCGGGATTACCTAAGCCAACTATTAATTTCAAATTCAAAACCTCCAGCTGACATATTAAGAAACATAAGACGCAACCCCAAAGAGGATTACGCCTCTATTATTTATTTACTTGTTCTTCTTAACATTATTTCTGGTAATAGTCTTTATCTTCTAAGTCTTCTTCTTCGCCTTCTTCGAGTTCTTCTTCCTCTTCTTCTCCGATTACTTCTGGTTCGATAAATTCTTCTTCGAGTTCTTCTTCCTCTTCTTCCTCTATTTCTTCGGAAGGAGCAACTACTGTAACTATTACATCCTCTAATGAATTTATAATAGTTACCTCTTCTGGTACATCTAAATCGCCAACCTCTAATGAATCACTTAAAGTTAGCTCATCAATATTTAATTTTAGCTCATCAGGGATATTAGTTGGTAGTACTTCGATATCTACTTCTCTCATTAACTGTTGTAATACTCCACCCTCTCTAACACCAGGTGCTTCTCCAACTAATTTGATTGGAACAGTAATACGAATAGTTTCATCCATTGAAACCTGTTGAAAATCTACATGGATAATTTCTTCTTTTATTACATCCTTTTGAAAATCTTTAATCATTACTGTTTCTTCTTCACCTTCGATATCTAAATCAATAATTGCATTACTGTGAATTTTTCCTTTCAAGTCTAGAGGGTCAACAGTTAATGCCTGTGGCTCTCTATTACTTCCATAAACAACACCGGGAATCAAATTGTTCCTTCTAAGTTTCCGGGCAACACCTTTTCCAGTTTTTTCTCTTTTTTCCACTTCAATACTATATCTGTGCATGACATAATTCACTCCTTAAATAATTTTAAAATAATACACTAACAGATAAATCTTTAAAAATTCTATCAATAGCTTCTCCCACTAGAGGAGCTAAAGAAAGTACTGTCAAATTGTCCAAATCATCACTATGTTTTGGGGGGATGGAATCTGTAACAATCACCTCATCAATAGTTGAATTCTCTAATCTTTCAAGCGCAGGTTCCGAAAATAACCCATGACTGGCACATGCAAAGACCTGTTTAGCGCCATTCTCTTTGAGTGAATCTGCTGCTTGGGTTATAGTACCACCGGTATCAATTATATCATCAAATAAGATAACATTAGCATTTTGGATATTAGACCGCCCTATAAGATGCATAACCTCTGCTACATTTGCTTTGGGTCTTCTTTTATCAATAATAGACATCGGTATATTTAATGTTTCGGCTATTGATCTTACTCTTTTAACTGATCCTACATCTGGAGCTACTGCTGTCAAATTATCTAATTCTTTTTTACGGAAATAATCTACCATTAATGGTGCAGCATAAAGATTATCTACTGGTATATCAAAAAACCCCTGAATTTGTGGTGCATGCAAATCAATTGAAAGTAATCTTCTAGCCCCTGCAGCTGTTAATATATTCGCAATCAATTTAGCGGTTATTGGATCACGGGGTTTGGCTTTTCTATCCTGCCTGGCATAACCATAATAAGGTACTACTGCAGTAATTCTCCTAGCAGAAGCCCTTCTTAAAGCATCAACAATTACTAAAAGCTCCATAATATTTTCATTAACTGGTGGGCTGGTCGGTTGAATAACAAAAACATCAGCACCTCTTACGGTTTCATTAATTTCAACTGTTACCTCACCGTCTGCAAATCTTTTAGCCCGAGCATCTAATAATTCTGTTCCTAAATATTCACAGATATCCTGGGCTAAAGCTGGATGGGAATTTCCAGCAAATATTTTTAGTTTATCACTGTAAGTCGACATATTATCCCCCTTTAATCATCTTTGCTTTTCATATATTCACGGGCAGGAACTCCTATTACTGTAGTATCTTCATTTATATCTTTAGTAACTACAGCACCCGCACCTGTTTTCCCTCTGTCTTCTATTTTCAAAGGGGCAACAAGGGTAGAGTTGCTGCCGATAAATACTGATTTCCCTACAATGGTTTTATGTTTATTCTTCCCATCATAATTAGCGAATATCGTACCTGCACCCACATTTGTTTGGGAACCTATTTCGGCATCTCCCACATAAGCAAGATGGGGTACCTTGGTTTTTTCGCTTATATCAGCTTTTTTAAGTTCAACATAGTCTCCAATTTTTACGCCATCTGCAATTATACAACCGGGTCTTATATGAGCAAAAGGACCAATATTACATTCATTCTTAATTGTACTATTCTTTATAACATTGCTGTTTTTTATATTATTATTATCACCAATTATTGTATTTTTAATATTATTATGAGGTTTAATTACATTATGAGAACCGATTATAGATTTACCTTCAATGTAGGTAAAAGGATATATAATAGTGTCTACTCCGATTTCTACATTTTCATCAATATATGTATTCAAAGGATCGATAATAGTTACTCCATTTATCATGTGTTTATGATTAATTCTTTTTCTGGTAATTTTTTCAGCTTTAGATAGATTAACCCTATCATTTACCCCTGTGATCTCTTCTTTATTATCTATTTTGTAAGAAATAATTTTTCCGTTTTGATTTCTAATAGAATCAACAACATCAGTTAAGTAATATTCCTCCTGGGCATTATCATTATCTAAATCATCTAAAGCATTATTTAAACTTTTACTGTCAATGCACATTATACCACTGTTTATTTCATTTATATTTTTATGCTCTACACTAGCATCATCTTCTTCTACAATTTTTACAATTTCTGAAGCTTCATTTTTTATTATTCTACCATATCCTGTGGGATTTTTTAAGAGGGTTGTCATAATTGTTAAGTTTGCTGACTGGTCATCATGAACACTTTTCATATTAACCAATGTCTCTTCTTTTATTAAAGGTATATCAGCATATAAAATTAAAACATCTCCATCGTGGTTTTTAATTTCTTCTCTGGCCTGCATTACAGCATGTCCAGTACCTAGTTGTTCGGACTGCAGCCTGAACTTAACCTCAGATGTTACAGCATTTTTGACCTTTTCTGCCTGATAACCTACAATACAAACCACTTCTGAAGAAATTTCTTTAGCTGTATCTATAACGTGATTTACCATTTCTTTCCCAGCAATTTTATGGAGTACTTTGTTTGTATCAGATTTCATTCTGGTACCTTTACCAGCAGCTAAAACAACAGTCATTAAATCTGACATCTTAAATCCCCCTTAAAGGTTTATAGATTTATTTTTCAACAAATCTCTGTTCTCATTTTTAATTACATTATTAATTTCAAAATCATAATTTAAAGCCGGCATTTCATCATTTAAAATAAAATATCTAATTAAAATAGGATAGATTGTATCTTTCATACCATATTCCATTAGAAGGCTTAAATTATCATAAGCAGTAAATAAATTTACTACATCAAGATTAAATAAATTGGTAACGATTTTATTTAATCCAGAACTACCTACAATATTAGATAGATTGCTCCACTGCATTAAATTCATGGTATCATCATAATAGTAAAGTTCGGGAATATTTTTCATATAGGCATTTTCTAAAATACTGATATCAGAATTAAAGTTATGTCCTACTATTATTTCGGGCTCATGTTTATTTATAACAGACCTTAAATAATTAATTCCTTCCTCTATACTAACGGAAGGTGCTAAATTATCATTAGTAAATATAAAACCATTATCCATAATTTTAAGGTCTTTCATAACAGTATACTGAATACAGTCTAATTCACTTTTTAGATATTCAGTATCTATACCCATTATTATTGAAGCAGATGGTTTTTTACTCCAGCGTTTATCTGGTTTAAAAGTAACCATCTTATCAAAAACATCATCTATGTTGTCCAATTTTGATATAATTTCTGAATTTGAATCTTGAATACCGATTGTATTTGCTATTTCAACCAATCTCGCATTTTTAAATTTCTTTTCGGTTGGGTATCTCCTTAATAATTTTTTTATTCTATTTCCATGTCCTAATATTAAAGCAAGTTTAAATTTATACAAATCTTTATCACTAACATACGGGGTCATTAATATACCTCAAATCTAATTTAAATTGCCATGATTAACCGTAAGAAGTATAACAGAATAACTTTATTTTGTCAAGAATTTACAACCCATCACTTTTTAATAATAGCAAACATTCACGGGTCTATTTTAACAAGTTATTTAGTTGCCTAGATAAAGGTAATGCAACTAAACCGCCAATAATCATTTGAGCATAATCGATTCCAATTTCGGGAATAACTGCCGGCCAACTTATTAAAAAACCTTTTGTTATTGCATAACCAATCACCATTATATTACCACCTACAATTATTGCTAATATATTACTTTTTAAATCTCCTTCTTTTGCTATTTTACCTACAAAATATCCTTCTAATCCTTTGATTACTAGAGTAAACGGAGCCCAAAAAGAGTAGAAGCCCAAAGATATATCGACAAGAGCAGACCCAACCCCCCCTGCAATACCGCCAGCCTTACTACCGAAAATTAAAGCAACGATATAAATAGCCACCTCTCCTAAATTAAAATATGAAGAACTAGGACCGGGTATATGTAAATAGGTGCCCACAGCTACGAAAGCTGTGAACATCGCTAAAAAAGATATGAGGCGAGGAGTAAGATTATTAAATGAAAGATTTCTAATTTGGTATTTTATATCACCTCTCATGATAATACCTCCTAAAAATTAATACTTCATAAGATACTGATCAAGCTCCCAATCATGAACACTTGTGCTGTATTCATGCCACTCTACTTCCTTGGCTACCACAAAGTGTTCATAAATATGTTGACCCAGTGTATTTTTAATTAATTCATTATTGTTTAAAAATTCAACAGCTGTCATAATATCTCCTGGTAAGCTGTCGATCCCTCTTTCTTTTCTTTCAAATGAATTCATATCAAAGATGTTATCAGTTGTCTGTTCACCAGGGTCTATTTTATTCTTTATCCCATCCAAGCCGGCTTTTAAAGTAACCGCCATTGCAAGATAAGGATTAGCTGCAGGATCGGGGTTTCTTAATTCTAATCTCGTTCCATCTTTCCTGGCGGAGGGAACTCTAACTAGAGCGCTTCTGTTTTGTGTTGACCAGGTTATATAAACAGGAGCTTCATAACCCGGTAATAATCTTTTATAAGAATTTATAATAGGATTTGTAATTGCAGTATATGCTTTTGAATGTTTTAGTAACCCACCAATGTAATGATAAGCAATTTCACTTAACTTAAGTTCATCATTAGGATCATAAAAAGCATTTTCACCATTTTCATACAATGACTGGTGCACATGCATACCAGACCCATTTTCTCCAAAAATAGGCTTAGGCATAAAGGTAGCATGCAGGTTATGTTCCATTGCAATCCGTTTTGTAACAAACTTAAAAGTCGCTATATTGTCAGCTGTTTTCAAAACCGGAGTATATTTAAAATCTATTTCATGCTGCCCAGGTGCAACTTCATGGTGGGAAGCTTCAACCTCAAAATCCATCTCTTCGAGGGCTAAAACAATATCTCGTCTTGCCTTTTCACCTAAGTCAACAGGTGAGAGATCAAAATAGCCTCCATTATCATTGGTTATGGTAGTTGGATTACCTTTTTGATCTTTCTCAAAAAGAAAGAATTCAGGCTCAGGTCCGGCGTGCATTTCATAACCCATTTCTTCTGCTTCCTTTATAACTTTCTTAAGAGTATTACGTGGACAACCGAGAAAAGGCTCACCTTCAGGAGTATATACATCACACATTAATCTTGCAATTGCCCCTTCTTCTTTATGCCAGGGAAAGATTACGAAAGTGTCAAAATCAGGTTTTAAATACATATCTGATTCATGAATCCTTGTAAAACCTTCAATCGATGATCCATCAAACATTATTTTACCATCAAGAGCTGTTTCTAATTGATCAATTGTAATAGCAACATTTTTGATTATACCTAAAATATCTACAAACTGAAGTCTCACAAACTTTACTTTCAATTCTTCAGCTTTTTTTAGCACCTCTCTTTTAGTCATTTTACTCATATTAAACTTCTCACTACTCCTTTACAATCAATTTTTTAAAATAATTATGTGTTTATTATAACAAGTTAAACCCAAATATCAAACATTATTTTAAGATTTTAAATATTTCTCTCTCATCATTTTTAAATCACTTGGTTTATCTACATCAAAACCTATCTCAGGATAATCAAAAAAAAGTGCTTTACAATCATAACCGATAATTTCTGAAACCCTTTCCTCTAATTCTGAAATAGATAATCGTCTGAAAATAAGTTTAATGATAAATTTAAATCCCAACATTTTACTCATTTTTAAAGGTTTTTTTCGCAAGGAAAGTATCTTATTATACCACTCAAGTGGTCCTTGAATTATGTCAGGACTAACCAATAAAAGATTACCTCCCGTAAAAACACCTTCTTTTAGATGAACATAGGTTCTTTCTACTTCGGGATATTTTTTTAAATTGATCTTCTTTGATATTATAGGGTAAAATAAGTCATATTTCATTTCCTCTTTACATCTATGTATAAATTCTTTTATAATTTCAGGTGAAACTAAAGGAACATCAGACGTTATTATTAATATATAACTTTTATCATCAAGAACTTCAATCCCTCTTTTTACATTATTTACCATACCACCATCCGCTTTTATTATATTATGTTCTTTTTCTGTAACTTCATTTAATTCCGGAGGCCCGACAATAACAATATCCTTTATTTCCTCTACTCCTTCAACTGCGTCAATTACGTGCTGGACCATAGGTTTACCTGCTATTTCGATTAAGGACTCATATTCTTTAGCTGAAAAGTCTTTTAAAACACCATCATTTTTGCCGCCAGCCACAACCAATGCATCAAAATTCATGTCCGCCTCCCCCATTTTACTTATCCTATTTTGTATTATTCATATAGTTTTAGTTAAAGTAATAAAGTCCTGATTCCTTGTCCAATTTGCGACTAACTTTTTGGCCAATTTTTCTTTTCCTTTCTCAACTAAAGAAAAAACTGTTGGACCACTACCACTCATAAGGGTAAATTTAAAACCTTTATTAATTAAAATATTTTCAATTTCTTCGATATCTTTAACTACGTCCTTAGTAACTGGCTCTAATACATTTGCCCAACCATCTTTTATCTTCAATTCATCACCTTTTTTAATATTTTCTAATAATTTTTCTACCGGTATATTAATATCATTATCCCGTTTATCATATAATTCATAAATTTTTTTAGTACTAACCATTACTGGAGGCTTAACCAAAATCACTTTCCGTGTTTTTAGAGGATTAAGATATTGAAGTTGATCACCTTTTCCAGTGACATAAGCAGTTCCAGGCCTCATACAAAAAGAAACATCACTACCGACTTCCCGAGCTATATTAAAAAGTTCTTTTTCATCCAAATCCAGGTCAAAAAAAGTATTGATGCCCTTTATTACAGCTGCTGCATCAGCACTTCCTCCTGCTAGTCCAGCGGCTACAGGAATATTTTTTTCTATAAAAATTTTTAGACCATTTGAAAAATTAGATTTTTCAATTACTCTTGCTGCTGCTTTATAGACTAAATTATTAACTCCAGTTGGAATTTCACTACTGTTAGTTTCAATATCTATTCCTCTTTTGGCAGCTGAAATAATTAAATTATCATGTAACTCAATAGATTGCATTACCATTTCAAGGTTATGATAACCGTCTTCTCTTAGGTTTTTTATATTTAGAAATAAATTAATCTTTGCATGTCCCTTTATACTCAATTGATCCATTAAAACACCACCAAGTTATAATCCTTAACATCACTATTATAACACCTATAATTAAGAAATACAATTTATAGCTAGCAGCTTATTTCTTCTAATAATTTTAAATATTCCTCCTTGTTATATGGTGCTGATTTTAATTTGCCAAGTTTTTTGTTCTGTTCTGACAGCATATCTATTATTGTCTTAGTAATCGCTTTAGCTGGGTTGATAACAGCTTTTTCATAATCTACCGTTTTAAATTTTTTACTATGTAAACTACCCTTTACTCCTGAAAAGAAAGGGTGTAAAACAGGTATTATTTGTGACAGGTCTCCTATATCAAAAAATCCTGGCAAAGTCATCTTTTCAATTACTTTATCTTTTTCTATTAAACCATCCAAATTATCACGGAAAATCCCTATTAAACTTTCATAATTTAATAGTGGTAAATAACCGGGGGTATTACATATTTTAACTCGGACTTCAGCGGATTCAGTTGCTTTTTTAATTCGTCTATCAACCTTCTCATTAACATCCAACAACTTTTTTACAGTTTCTCCCTTAACATAAGTTTCCATAATTACGGAACTGTAGTTTTTCATTAATTCTTTATTATTTGTATATATTCGGGTTTTCTTTTTATCTATATAATTGCTATCACCTATATTTAAGCCATTTATGGCAAATTCCAATGCATCCAAAGTATTAATTTCTTCTTGAAATATACCTTCATCTAAGTTTCCATCATCTATAAAACTAACCTTTTTTCTTATAAAACCATTACTACTGGGGGCAATAATGACATCCTTCATCTCCCCTAAGTCCATAGAATGAGCCATAATAGCTATGTCAACTTTATCAAAATAAGATTGCCTAATCAACTCCTGCTTTCCTCCAAAATACTTAATCTTTCCTTTTTTTCTTATCTTATCTCTATAATCCAATTCAATATATTCTTCAGCAGGAGCCGCAATAAAATCTATAACACCATTGAGTTTAGAAATAATATTAGACTTAATTATTCCATATGCAATTCCTAGCATAATTCCCAGTTGATTATTATGTCCACAGGCATGAACCGCCCCCGTATTTTTATCAGCATCAGGATGCTCTTTATTAATAACAGCATCTAATTCACCTAATATGGTTAGATGGCGCCCCTTCCCATTTCCTCTAACCTGTGCTTTTACTCCTGTTACAGCAATATCATTTTTAGTTTTAAGATTTAATTTTTCAAACATTTTTTGAACGAGCTCTGTAGTTCTTTTTTCTTTATAACCCGTTTCAGGATTTTCATAAATAGTTTTTACTGCTTCAAGAATATCTTCTCTATATTCATCTATTTTAGCACAGGCAACTCTTTTCATTTCAATTTTATTCATTATCAATACCCCTTATAAGATCTATAAAGAAAAGAGCACAGGGGTTTTTCAAATCCTGTGCTTACAATTCTATTAGATAGAAGTTTCTTTTAAGTATATATTTTTGAATCTTATTATGTTATATCTAATTCTTTTCCAACTTTTTTGAATTTATCTAAAGCAAAATCGAGATCATCTCTACTATGAACAGCAGATATCATTACTCTGATTCTAGCTTTACCTTTAGGTACAGTTGGGAAACCAATTGATTGTGCAAACACACTCTCTTTAAATAATTTTTCAGAAAATTGAGAAGCAGTTTTCGCTTTGCCTAGCATTACTGGTGTAATTGGAGTTTGACTATTACCAACATCAAAACCGATTTCTTTCATATTCTCTTTAAAGTAATCACCATTGTCCCATAATTTTTGTACTAAAGAATCATCTTCTTCTAAAATTTCAATCGATTTCAGAGTTGCAGCTACATCGGGAGGAGTAACAGCAGAACTAAATAAGAATGGTCTTGCTTTCTGTTTTAGATATTCTACTAATTTTTTGCTGCCAGCTGCACAGCCACCCACTGTACCTATGGCTTTTGAAAATGTACCAATTTCAATATCCACATCGTTATGAAGTTTGAAATGGTCCACAATACCTCTGCCGTGGGTTCCTAAAACTCCTTCCCCATGAGCATCATCAACCATCGTAATCGCGTTATATTTTTTTGCTAACTCCACAATCTCTGGTAACTTTGCTATATCACCATCCATACTGAATACACCATCTGTTACTATTAATCCCTTGCCATCTCTATTTTCCTTAAGAATTTCTTCTAAAGAATTCATGTCTCCATGTTTATATACTTTTACTTCTGCTCCTGATAACCTACAGGCATCAATAATACTTGCGTGATTTAATTCATCACTGTATATTTTATCTCCTTTGCCTACAATAGCTGGAACTACTGCTAAATTAGAATTATAACCTGATTGAAAAGTTAAAGCAGCTTCTACTTTTTTGAATTCAGCAAGTTTTTGTTCCAATTTGTCATGTAGCTCCATTGTGCCAGCGATAGTTCTAACTGCACCGGGACCTATTCCATAATTAAACAAGGCTTTTTTAGCAGCCTGAACAGTTTCAGGATGGTTTGCCAAGCCTAGATAGTTATTAGAACTAAAATTAAGTACTTCTTTCCCCTCAATTTCAACCCAAGAACCCTGCGGCCCTTCTAATGTTCTAATAGTATTATATAACCCTTGTTCTTTTAATTCCTCTAGTTCTTTCTCCATAAAATTTTGAAATTCTTCATTCATATTATAAAACCCCCTAAGGTTTTAAAATTATCTTCCCACAGTTTCCTTCATCCATTAACTTCATGCCCTTTTCAAAATCTTTTAATGGTAATTTGTGTGTAATTAGAGGTGAAAGATTAATTCTCTCCCCTTTTATTAAATTATTTGCAATATACCAGGTGCTGAACATCTTTCGCCCAGTTACACCAACAATTTTTATATTTTTAAAAATAATATCGTCGGTCAAATCCAAACTAACTTTATCATCAGGTAGCCCAAGTAATGAAACAATACCTCCCGCAGTTACAGCTTTAATACCATCTCTTATCGCATCAGGATGACCAGACATCTCAGCGGAAAAATCGACACCTTTTTTACCAAAATAATCATCAACAGCATCTAACAAATTCACTTCGACAGGATTTACCACATGATCTGCACCCATTTCAAATGACAGATCACGACGATATTCATTTGGTTCACTAACCAAAATATTAGTAGCACCAAACGCCCTAGCCACCGCTATTGAAATTAAACCTACTGGCCCAGCTCCTGTTATTAATACATCTTTGCCGGCTACCTTTCCTGGTAATATTGTATCAATAGCATTCCCTAACGGTTCTTGTATTGATGCAAAATCTTTATCTATACCCGGCTCTGTCTTCCAAACATCCACCTCTTCTAGCACTGCATATTCAGCAAATACACCATCCTGGTGGACACCAAGAATCTTCATGTTTCTACAAATATGTTCCTGCCCGGTTTGACATTGATAACAATGGCCACAGGGTATATGAGTCTCACTTGAAACAAAATCTCCCGCTTTGACTTTTTGAACTCGAGATCCTACCTCAACTACTTCTCCTGCTACTTCATGGCCCATAATTTGAGGCGGGTTTATATTGTTTTGTGCCCATTTGTTCCATATATATATATGATGGTCTGTACCACAAATTGAAGTACTCTCTACTTTTATTAAAATCTGCTCGGGACCTATTTCTGGTATTTCTACTTCTTTATAAACTGCTCCATACTCAGGTTTTTCTTTTACTACAGCGTGCATTTTATCTTTCATTATTAACCCCCTTGTATAATATAATTAAAGACCAATCAACACCTCCATATTTTTTTATACATCCATTTATAATATTTCATTGTTGAGATTAAATCTCCTTCCTTTTTATAAAAATATTGCAATAATATATTCGAATTGTTATAATAATATCGATTTAAAAACAAGAAATATAAGGAGAATTAATAATTTATGGAAAGCACGTTCAAAACAAAGTATTTGATTTTAACAGGATTATTTGCAGCCTTAACAGCAATCGGAGCTTATATCTACATTCCTTTTCCTACCGTGCCTATAACCTTACAGATATTTTTTGCATTGATGGCAGGAGGAATCTTAGGAAAAAAATATGGGTTCTTTTCTCAATTAATTTATGTACTGATAGGAGCTATTGGTCTACCTGTTTTTGCAGGAGGCATGGGTGGAATAGGAGTCCTATTTGGACCTACCGGTGGATATATTTGGGGTTTTATGGCTGCAGGATATCTTGCAGGCATGGGTAGAAACAAGTTTTTGACAAAGCTTTTATATATGGTATTAGGATTAGTAGTTATATATGTGTTCGGAATAACCGGCTTAATGATATTTGCAGGGCTTGAATTTATTCCTGCTATCACAACTGGGGTAACTCCATTTATAATAGGCGACCTTCTCAAAGTATTCTTGGCCGCCTATCTTTCAGTAAAACTATCTAGTTATGTTCAACTTTAATATTACCAATAGAGGTTGAAATCTTTATTTTAATTAAATTTTCAACCTCTCCATAATTTTTTGATTGATATACATCATCATCTACCTTTATTAATCCTACCTCTTTAAAATTAATATTATTTAACACAGTATTTGTTTCAATTCGAAAAGCAGTTTTTGCAGGAATTACTAATTTGATATTTCCAGCTCCTGCAGAAATTTCTGTTTCATTATTATAGTCTGGAAACCTGATGTTTATTTGTCCTAAACCGGCATCTATATCTAAATTTTCTACTCTTAAATCTTCTAAATCTAACATTATATCGCCAGCACCAGCGCGTATATTAATATCAAGTGGTACTCTATTAGTTAAATTAACTCTCCATTTTTCTGAACCCCTACCTATATTAACCTTTTTCGCTTGTTCTATTTGCAAACCAGCACTATTATTGGATCTATTATAATATATATTTGGTCTTTCGCCCCGGTAATCTAAATTTATATCATATAAGTCATCATTATTATTTATCCGACCTAGATCTAAAAGATTTGCTCCATATTTTAAATCCAAATTAAGTTTTTCTAATTCACTATCAAGTTCTCTATCTTCCGAATATATCACTGCTCGGTTCTGATCGTTTAAATAAAAAGTGAAAGAACCAGTCTCAAATCTCCTTAAAACAGGTCCGGGCATTAAAACAGCTCCTATAATTAAGATAAATATTAAAATTGGAACTAACCACCATAATTTTGTCTTTTTTAATATTATATTTAGACCAATTAATATTAATATAACTGGCCAAAATCTACTGAGTAGATACCAGAGTCTAAAAGTGGCAATTCCCAGGGTATTTAATAAAAATAATAAGCCAATTCCTATTAAAATTAATCCTATTATATAGGCAGACCTATTTCTATTTTCACTGTTCATCTATTAGTGGCCTCCCTATAAATTAATAAAACACCCAATACAATCAATATTACAGGCCAAAACCTTCTCCAGTAAAAACCAGGAATCCAATTTTCAAGTATAAAAAATATACCTAAGAACACTAAAATTAACCCTAAAATTCTTTTCCTCTTTTCTTTACTTTTTTTTTCTTTATGAGAGGAGCTCTTTCCTTCTGCTTTGTATGATTCTTCTTCATCTTCCTCCTGGTTATTCATTTCAACATCATATATCTCTTCTTCACTTTTAGTAGTAGGACCTTTTGGTCTTTCCGGTACAATAATCCAAGCGATTATATATGCTATAATTCCTGCCCCTTCAATTAACGCAAACAATACAAATGCCAGCCTTACAAGGGTTGGGTCGATTCCAAAATACTCTGCGATACCTCCACAAACTCCACCAATTATCTGATCTTTTTTAGAACGATATAACTTTTTCTCCATCATTAATCCTCCTTAATAATTTACTTAAAAGAAATCAATTAACTAGGGTGAATATGTACAATAACCTCTCTAACTTGTTCACACTGATTGAGTAACTTATTCCTTACTTTCACAGAAATATCATGTCCTTTTTTTACAGTTAGTTGTGCATCTACTACTATTCTCAAATCAACATAAAGATCAACTCCACTGTAATGAGAACGTAATTCCTTTATTTCTTGCACACCTTCTATATTATTTACTATATTTCTAATCTCCTCATTATCTTCTTCCGGAGGCGCCTTTATCATCAATGTGTTTATAGCATCTACTATTATATTCCAACCTACTCTAATAATTAAAAGCGCTACCACGATACCCGCTATGGGGTCTAATATTGGATACCCGAGGTTAGCCCCTAATATTCCTGCTGCTGCAGCAATAGAGGAGATAGCATCGCTTCTATGATGCCAGGCATCTGCAATTAAAGCCTGGTTATTTGTTTCTTCACCAACCTTATAGGTATACCTAAACATTATTTCTTTAATAATGATCGATAATACTGCCGCCCAAAAACCATAAATTCCTGGTATCCCGTAGTCTTGATTTAATATTCCGTTGATTATATTGTACCCTAATGCAAATCCGGTGAGTAATAATATAATACCTAATATTTTAGCAGCAATAGATTCAGCTTGGCCATGTCCATATTGATGTTCTTCATCAGGCGGTTTGTTTGAAACATATATTGCAATTAGCACTGCAATAGTAGAAGCAGTATCAGATACAGAATGAAAACCATCAGCGATCAAACCTGCACTTCCAACTAAAATACCAACTGTAATTTTTATAATTGCAAGAAATATGTTCCCTGCTATCGTAATATATGAAATTTTTTTACCCTTTTTATATCTATCCATTTTGCTCAACTCCAAATATTAAAAGGATTTAGCTTAGATTTCTTGAATATACTTAATCAATGAATATATAATGAAATAGGTGATAAGCTTGTCAATAACAACAATTATTATTTTATGTATAGTCGGTTTCGCTGCTGCTTTTTTGGACTCTATTGCTGGAGGCGGAGGTCTACTGACTGTTCCAGCCCTAATGGCCGCTGGACTACCCCCTCATCTTACCCTGGGGACCAATAAGTTTTCAGCTACAAACGCCTCTTTTACCAGTACTTTAACTTTTTTAAAATCCAAAAAAATACATATCCCTTTGATAAAATACATCCTCCCTTTCAGTTTTTTGGGGGCCGCATTAGGGGTAACTGCTGTTTTACAAATTAATGAACAATATCTAAGAATAATTATATTAGTGCTCTTGATTTTTGTTGCCTTAAATACCCTTTTTAACAAAAATGTGGGTACCGAAAATAACTTCCAGGGTGTAACCATCAAAACAATAGTTATAGGTAGTATTATAGCATTCACTATTGGATTTTATGATGGATTTTTCGGTCCAGGTACTGGTTCAATATTACTCTATGCATTTATTAGGTTTTTTAAATTCAACTTTACGATCGGTACTGCCAATGCCCGAATATTAAACTTTACCAGTAATATAACTTCTCTAATCCTTTTTGCCTACCATGGAAGAATAGTTTATGCTGTGGGAATTCCAATGGCTTTATCCATGATATTAGGAGCATTTATAGGAACTAGGATGGCTATAAAACATGGAGGTAAAATTATAAAACCAATCTTTGTAACCATGTCTTTAGCCATTGTAGTCAAATTATTTATAGACACTATCTAATTATTCAAAATATAGATCTTCTTCTGCATCATTGAATTGTGTTTTATACAAACTATTATAAATCCCATTAACTTTATTGATTAATTGTTGGTGAGTACCTTTTTCTACAATGCCTTTTTCAGTTAACACCACAATTTTATTAGCATTTATAACTGTAGAAAGTCTATGTGCTATTACCAAAGTAGTCCTATCTTTTGACAATCTTTCTAAAGAGGACTGGATAATTTTTTCACTTTCACTGTCTAAAGAAGATGTCGCTTCATCTAAAATTAAAATAGGGGGGTCTTTCAAAAAAGATCTCGCAATAGATATCCTCTGTTTTTGACCACCTGACAATTTCGCTCCCCTCTCACCAATTTTAGTATAATAACCATCACTTAATCCCATTATAAATTGATGAGCATTTGCTTTGATAGCCGCTTCTTTTATTTCTTCCTCAGATGCGTAATAATTACCATAAGAGATATTATCTTTTATATTTCCATTAAAAAGAAAAACTTCCTGCTGAACTATTCCAATATTTTCTCTTAGCGACTCCAGTTCAATATCCTGAATACTCTCTCCATCAATATATATTGCCCCAGCATCTAGTTCATAAAAGCGAGGTAAAAGATTACAAAGAGTTGATTTACCTCCACCAGAGGGGCCAACAAAAGCAATCGTCTCTCCCGGTTGAATATCTAAATTAATATCTCTTAATACTTTCTTGTGATTATCATAACCAAAAGTTACACTCTCATATTTTATTTCCCCTTTAACTTCTTCTAATTTCACAGCATCTTCTTTATCATCTACTTCGGGATCTACATCCAATAGTTCTAAAAACCTATTAAAACCGGCCATCCCTTTTTGAAACTGTTCATTGAAATTAACTAATCTTCTAATCGGATTCATAAACATATTTACATAGAAAATAAAAGCAACCAGTTCTCCCGTTGTTAAAGTATCATTGAAAATATAATATGCCCCTGCAGATACAGTTAATAAAGTAATTAAGTTTGTGAAAAAATTCATACCAGAATGAAAAATCGCCATGTTCTTCATAGCAAATTCACGAGATTGCCTGAACTGCTGATTACCATCATCAAATTTATCTTCTTCTAAAGTTTCGTTTGTAAAAGATTTTACTACCCTTATCCCGCTTAAACTATCTTCAACAATTGAATTTACTTCTGCTATTTTTTTTCTGATATCTTTAAAAGATATATACATTTTTTTCCCTAAAATCAGAGAAAAGTAGAACATTACAGGTAAGACAGCAAATGTGAATAAGGCCAACTCCCACTTCATGACCAATAGGATAATAAAAGAACCTAACAACATTACACCCGATATAAATAAATCTTCAGGACCATGATGGGCCAACTCTGAAATATTATTTAAGTCATTTACTATCCTTGACATTAAATAACCAACTTTGGTATTATCATAAAATTTAAAAGATAATTTCTGTAGATGGTTAAATAATTCTTTTCGCATGTCAGTTTCCATTCTTATCCCAACAACATGTCCCCAATAATGGACTATGTACTGGAAAATTAGTCTTAAAACATATAAAATAAATAATAGGATCAATAACCGTATTATCATGTTAGCATTTTTATTAGGGAAATAGTTATCAAGTAACTGCTGCATAATTACGGGAAACATTAAATCCAAACTAGACATTAAAAATGCACTGACCATATCAACCAGAAATAATTTCCAGTGGTTTAAATAATACTTTGAAAATTTCTTTATCATATCCTGCATTCCCTTCTACTTCTTGCTACTTTTAATATTCTATCATACTTTATTTGCGTCTGCAAAGTATTTTTTTGAATATTATTCAACATCGAATAAATTTTTTTAATATTTAATATTTTTTTAATAAAAATTATCAATTAATACTTTCATTATTTAAAGAAAGGGGTTAAATATATATGGATTATTATCCTTTAAAATTTTTTCCAATTTATATTAATAAGATATGGGGAGGAAATAGATTAAAAGATGAATTAAATAAAAGTATCAACGAAGAAAATATTGGAGAAAGTTGGGAAGTTTCAACCAATGAAGATAAAATTAGTGTTGTTAAAAATGGAACTTATAAAAACGAAAAACTGACTGACTTAATTAAAAAGTATCCAAAAGAATTATTAGGACCTTCTTATGATAAAGATGATGAATTCCCCCTTCTGCTAAAAATTATTGATGCCAGTAAAAAATTATCTGTACAAGTTCATCCTGATGACCAATTAACTAAACAATTAGAAAACGGAAAGGGCAAAACAGAAATGTGGTATGTACTTTTTGCTTCTTCTGAAGCTAAGCTCTATATTGGACTTAAGGGGATAGAGAGCAAAAAACAGTTAGGAAAAATAATTAAGGAAGGTAAATTGGAAAATCATTTGAATGAAATAGATGTAACTAAAGGTGATTTTTTCTTTATACCCTCAGGTACAGTACATGCTATTGGTGGCGAATTAATGTTAGTAGAAATCCAGCAAAATTCAAATACTACTTATAGATTATATGATTGGAACCGAGTTGATGAAGATGGAAATGAAAGAGAATTACATCTTGAAAACGGGATCAAAGCTACCAATCTCAATCTTAATATCCAGGGGAACAAAGTGATATTAATGAAGAAAACATCTGAATACAAACAAGAAATACTCTGTACTTCCGAATACTTTATTACTAATAAAATTAATTTAAAGGGCTCAGTTCCTATTCAAAATGAAAACTTTGCCCTTTTAACCTGTATAAAAAATAAGGGGAAAATTATCTATGGGCATAACAAATCAGAGGATATTAAATTAGGAGAATCGGTAATGTTACCTGCAAATATGAAAAACGTTAAACTTAAAGGAGACCTGAATTTATTACAAATGTATATACCTCTTGATTTAGATACC
>JAWOEZ010000022.1:0-15150 GCA_046482435.1 Halanaerobiales bacterium | reverse complement strand
CCAAATTGTATATAACTAAAGTAAAGTATTAAACCCAAGAAGTAAGACATGAATATACTTTTAAATAATTCATTTAAAAATACTCTATATGATATTTTTTGTTCTTCACCCGAAAAATAAATTACCGCATAAACCAACCCACTGTTAATAACAAAGTATATTACAGATGAAAAAAATAAAGCAATTAATATATTTGAAGTTATAATATCTAGGGAGGTTCTATAAGTATATGCTGCCATTCCAGCAGATAACCCTATTACACACCTATTAAAGAAAAACTTATACCAAGGAATTTTTTCTTTTCCAAAACTTAATTCACTCGTCCCTACAAATGCAATTAAAGTAATAATAAATGGATTTAATATTGTTATCGCAGGGATTAATACAGGTAAACTAATAGAAGTAGAAGTACTACTTTCAAAATTAATAAATTCACTTAAATTACTAAGAAATAACAATATAATTGTGAAAAACACTATCTCCCAAATATTATTATTTATTGAATATATATTAAATATCATTATTAAAAATGCTAAAAATACAGTGAAAACCGCAGTTAAAAATGTTTTGACTTTATTGTTCATTCTCTAATCCTCCTGGATATTTAAAATATCTGATGGCATATATTGTTTTAGTTACCTCCAGTGAACAGTGTCTGCTAATGCAGCAATTGTGGAAGCAAAAGTCAATAAACTAGTCAAGATAGCTACATACCACTTTCTCATGATTATAGCCTCCCTTCGTCATTAAGTTATTTTTTAATGACTAAGCTATGTCACAACAAACGAAGGTCGGCTAAGCTCATTTATTTTAGGCTCATCTGTTATTACTTTGTTTTTAATTATATGCCACCAGATATAACAAAAAGACTTTCTTATAACTAATTCTTTACAAATTGCAAAAATCCTTTTTACAATTCTTTTTAAGTTTCCAATAATAGCAACTAGCAGGGAACTTTTCCCCAATAATTTTCAACAATTCTATTTGGTAATAGAGTTTAAATATGATAAAATTTTAGTTAGAGGTGTAATAAAATGAAAAATTTAATTTACAAATTAGATAAAATAGTTAACTTAAATGTTGAAGAGAATATACTTCTAAAAAATTATACAACTTTTAATGTAGGGGGGCCTGCTGATCTATTCTTAACTCCATATAATGAAGGTGCTTTATTAAATTTAGCTAAAATCCTACAAGAAGTGGACACCCCTTATTTTATCCTCGGTAAAGGTAGTAATGTGATCGTTGGAGACAAAGGGTATAGAGGTATTATTATATATACAGGTCAACTTGATGAAATAAAAGTGGATGATAATTATATAAAAGCTCAAAGTGGCGCTACTTTAAAAGATATCACAAAAACAGCTCAAGAAAATTCCCTAACTGGAATGGAATTTGCTAGCGGAATTCCTGGATCATTAGGAGGAGCGGTTTTTATGAATGCTGGAGCATATGGTGGAGAAATAAATGATATTATTGAAAAAGTTTCTGCCGTTAACAGTGTTGGGAAAAAAATAATATTAAATAAAAATGATCTCAAACTTTCCTATAGATATAGTATCTTTCAAGAAAGTGATTATATAATACTAGATGCTTCCCTAAAATTAAAATATGGTGATAAAGATAAGATAAAAGAACAGATGAAAATTTTGAACAAAAAACGAAGAAAAAAACAGCCCCTTGAATACCCAAGTGCAGGTAGTTCATTTAAAAGACCTGAAAATCATTATACCGGTCCTTTAATTGAAAAAGCTAAAATGAAAGGTTACAAAATCGGGGGGGCCCAAGTTTCAGAAAAACATGCCGGTTTTATCATTAATAAAGGAAATGCAACCGCTAAAGATATTGTGAAACTTATTAAAAAGGTACAGGAAGAAGTATATAAAATTTCAGGAATAAAGTTAAAACCAGAACCTAAATTTTTAGGTGAATTTTAACTCCTGCTTAAGACTATCGGTCTCCATCCATTCAATTCTGTTTCTGCCATTATCCTTTGCTTGATAAAGGGAATCATCCGCCCTTTTTAGAAAACTTTCTAGATCATCATCTTCTCTTACTTCAGCTATTCCTATGCTAATAGTAACTATACTATCCAAACCTTTAAATTCCATCGTCTTGACACTCTTTTTAATTCTAGCAGCAATATGTTTTGCTTCCTGTAAATCAGTTTCAGGTAGCAACACCATAAACTCATCTCCACCCACCCGGGCTGCAAGATCTTCATTTCTGCTATTTTCCGCTAAAACACTGGCAACTTCCCTCAGGCATTCATCTCCTATATGGTGACCATATGTATCATTTATATCTTTAAAATTATCTAAGTCAGTCATCAATAATGATAAAGGATTAGAATGACGTTTAGACATGGTAAACATTTTATCTAAAAATCCCATGAAATGATTCCTGTTAGAAATACCGGTAAGATCATCTTTTTTTAACATTACTTTAAATTTTTGGTGTAAGGACCTTAACTCCTTTGATTTTTTCATTCCATTTAATACATAGTAGAATGTAACGGTAAATATAGGTATTGTCACTGCCAATACTGATAATCTGACTCTCATATTACCTAAGAAAGGAATGTTATAATGATGATTCAAGACAACCGGAATTATTATTCCCGTTGTTAAAAAATGAGGAATACTTATCGCTGCAAACAAAGATTTTATTGAAAATTTGTTAAACATATAATTATAGACATACCCTGCAGTAAATCCTCGAAATATTGTCGCTAAAGTTAATATGAAAAGATAATTCAAATTACTGTGCCATAAATTATAAGCTATAATATCAACAATACCTCCAACAACTCCACCCCATAGTGGTCCTAAAATTATTCCTCCTAATAGAATAGTTGGAGGTCTTAGATTTACTCTAATGGCTTCTTTCAAAGGAAAAATAGAAAAATTGATAGTATTGGCTGGATTATCAAAAAAAACTCCTGCCACTATTAATAATATAGCGACTTTAATACAAAAAGAAAAATCAAATTTTCTATATCTAATATCCTCATTATTAACTTTATTGAACAGCATTTTTTTAAATATTTTCATCACTTAGACTTTCATCTCCTAAAATTACATTCCCTTTTTATAATTCACCAAACTTACATAGTGTTCTTTTTCTTCTTTAATTAATCTATACAATATTTTTTTGGTTTTTTTATTATTATATGGTATAAGTTCTTGATATAGAAGTATTGAATCTTTTTCAGATTTAATAGCTCTAACTAACACTTCTTCAATTTTCATCTCTTTTAATGCTTCCACCTCACCTTTAGGGAAAACTTCATACTCGACCAAGCTTTTTAAATAATCATTTACTTCTACTTCTTCTAAATAACTATAATCCTTTTTATCTTCCTCTTTATATTCTTTTTCCAACTTATCAAAAGTATTATAATGATCTTTTTCGTCAGAAGCCAATTTATTAAAAATCTTTTTTAACTTTTCATCTTCTGCAATCTCAGCATGGGTTGAATATAACTTATATCCCCTGTTTTCTATCTCTTTTGCCATTGCAAGCATTTCCAAAATGTTAAATTTATTTTTCAACATAAAAGTTATCCTCCCCAATAATTATTTGTATATACTCTTATACCTATATTAAACAATGAAATATTAATTCCTCCTTATAAAGTCTTCGTGAAAATAATAACTAAATTATAAATCTTTATTTTTTATAAGTTAAGTGCTATAATAAAATACACAAAATTTATAAATAATATAATTTGAGGTGAGTTTATGTCAGTAGAAAAAGATTTAGATTTAACTAAAAATGCCAAAAAAGTTTTAAAAGCTAGATATCTTAAAAGAAATAAAGAAGGGAAACTAATTGAAGATTCAGAAGGAATGTTCGATAGAGTAGCAACGAATATTGCTCAAGCTAATAAAAAATATGATGAAGATGTGGAAGAAGATAAAAAAGATTTTTATAAACTGATGACTAACTTAGATTTTTTACCAAATTCTCCCACATTAATGAATGCTAATAATGATTTACAGCAGTTAAGTGCTTGTTTTGTTTTACCGGTAGAAGATAGTATGGAAGGTATCTTTGATTCCTTAAAAAACTCTGCACTTATCCATAAAAGTGGAGGAGGAACAGGTTTCAGTTTTTCTAAATTAAGGCCCAAAGATGATATTGTTAAAACTACGGGAGGAGTTGCCAGCGGCCCTCTTTCTTTCATGAAAATATTCGATAAAGCAACTGATATAGTAAAACAGGGAGGAAAAAGACGAGGAGCTAACATGGGTATTTTAAGAGTTGACCACCCAGATATCATGGATTTTATTACCGCAAAGGAAAAAGAAGATGCGTTAAATAACTTCAACATATCAGTTGCAGTTACAGATCAATTTATGGAAGCTGTAGAAAACGATGAATTTTATGATTTAATTAACCCTCACTCTGGGAAAGTAACTTCAAAACTAAACGCTAGAGATGTTTTCGAAAAAATTGTTCATATGTCCCACAGAAATGGTGAACCCGGTATTATCTTTTTAGATGAAATTAATCGGCATAATCCCACTCCAAATATAGGTGAAATAGAAAGTACTAATCCCTGTGGTGAACAACCTCTATTACCATTCGAGGCCTGTAATTTAGGTTCTATAAACCTCTCAAATATGACTAAAAAAGTGAACTCTAAATATAAAATTGATTATAAAAAGCTTGAAGATACAGTTAGAAAAGCTGTGAGATTTTTGGATAACGTAATAGATATGAATATGTATCCTTTAGAAAAAATAGAAGAAATGGTACATGGAAATAGAAAAATCGGATTAGGTGTAATGGGCTGGAGTGATCTTTTAATTCGATTAAGGATCCCATATAACAGTCTAGAAGCTATTAAGCTTGCTGAAGACCTCATGGCCTTTATCGAAGAAGTATCAAAGGATGAGTCAACTAACATAGCCGAAAAAAGAGGATCATTCCCTAACATAGAAGGTAGTATCTATGATAAACCCATGAGAAACGCCACTACTACAACTATCGCTCCTACTGGTACAATTAGTATAATTGCAGGAGTAAGCAGTGGGATTGAACCTCTATTTGCTATTAATTATGAACGACATATCTTAGACGATATACTCATTGAAACTCACCCTATATTCGAAGAAATAGCCAAAGAAAGGGATTTTTATTCTGAAGAATTAATGGAAAGAGTAGCTAAAACAAATTCTATCCAGAATATGGATGAAATACCGGAAGATGTTAAGAAAATATTTGTTACAGCTCACGACATTGAACCTGAATGGCATATAAAAATGCAGGCCGCATTTCAAAAGTCAGTAGATAACGCAGTTAGTAAAACAGTTAACTTTCATAATTCCGCCACAGTAGAAGAGGTTAAAAAGGTTTATAAAATGGCTTATGATCTTGAATGTAAGGGAGTTACAATATATAGAGATGGTAGCAGAAGTGAACAAGTGCTTTCTACCTCAGGTGATGAAAAGAAAGCCACTCAACATGACTCAAAAACTAAACGCCCTCGTCCTAAAGTAACAATTGGCACTACCGAAAAAACCAAAATTGGTTGCGGCAAATTATATATAACTATAAATTCTGATAAAAAAGGAATAAATGAAGTATTCACAACTACAGGTAAGGGTGGAGGTTGCCATGCTCAATCAGAGGCTATTTCTCGCTTAGCTTCCTTAGCATTAAGAAGCGGTGTAGCAATCGAAGAAGTAGTTGACCAACTAAGAGGAATCAGATGTGAAGCTGCAATGATTAGAAAGGACGTCCATAACCTTTCCTGCCCTGATGCAATCGGTAGGTCTTTAGAAAAATATGATGAAGAAGAAATTCGAGAAAATTTCAACCTTGATATTGAAGCCGAGGAAGAAACTGACAAACCTCAAATTAACAATGAAGTCGATCCTTATATAAATGGTTCCGCCTGTCCAGAATGTGGCCATGAATTAGAACATGAAGGCGGTTGTTCAACTTGTAGAAACTGCGGTTGGTCACACTGTGGTTAAATTTCATAAGACAATTTAAAACATTAAGGGGCTTGGATATCCAGGCCCCTTTTTAATATTAAAAAAACCCTCTCGAGTTCCTATATATTTATTCTACATCATAATCATCTTGATCCAAATCAATTGAATCTGATTTGTCGATACTTTCCTCTTCTTTGTCATTAACTCCAGAATATTTGTTCATCATATTTTTTAAAAACGGCCACATTACTACAAAAACTGCAATATCATCTAACTGTCCAAGACCTGGTATAAAATCACCTATGAAATCATAAGGAATTATTAAATATATCAAAGGTACTGCAAAAAATAATTTCTTATACCAAGGTACTTTTTCATCTTTAAAAAATTGAATTATCTTTATTAATTTCCTTAAAAATATCATCATTTATACCTCTTTTTGGATTATTAAGCTTATTATATTACAAATATCACCTCTTTATAAAGTAAAAACCGGTGGTTAAACCACCGGGTATAATCTTTGATCTATTATTTTTGATTCTTAAATTTTTCCCAATCATTTAGAAATCTTTCTAATCCAGAGTCTGTTAAAGGATGTTTAGTCATCTTCTCGATAACACTATAAGGTATAGTTGCTATATCAGCTCCGGCTAAAGCAGCCTGCTTAACATGAAGGGGGTGCCTTATACTGGCCGCTAAAACTTCAGTATCATAATCATAATTATCGTATATTTTTCTCATATTCCTTATTAAATCCATACCTTCATGGGCTCTATCGTCTAATCTTCCTATAAATGGGCTTGCAAATGTAGCGCCAGCTTTAGCAGCTAAAAGGGCCTGATTTGCTGAAAATATTAAAGTGACATTTGTTTTAATACCCTCTTGCGATAACCTCTTAACAGCTTTTAACCCCTCAATAGTCATCGGAATTTTGACAACTACATTGGAAGCTAATTGAGCCAATTCTCTAGCTTCTTGAACCATACCATCTGCATCAATGCTAACAACTTCACCGTTGACGGGGCCCTCCACTATTTCACAGATCTCTTTAATTCTGGTATGAAAGTCTATATCACCTTCCTTAGATACTAAAGAAGGATTTGTCGTTACACCATCTATAACTCCAAAACTTGCTGCGGTTTTTATTTCATCCAAATTGGCAGTGTCAACAAAAAATTTCATGTCCCTCACCTACCTTTATTTTTCTTATATCTTTTTTTATATTATATCATATATAATCTGAATATAAAATTTTATTCTAAGTAACCAAGGCTTTTAAGTCTTTTTTTGATCATTTTAACTTCTTCATTAGATAATTCTTCTCTAGTATCACTTATATCCTCATTATTCATCTTTTGGCTTGAAACTAAATCCCTTAGAACATAGACTATAAACTCAGTTACACTATTAAATCCAGAGTTCTCGATTATTTGGTTTAAATTATTGTATAAATTTCTGGGTATTTTAATTGTTGCTTTATTATCACCCATGGTTATAACCTCCATATTACTCGTTTTTTAGAATACCTTTTTCCTTTAAATACTCGATAACAATTTGGGCACTTTCTTCTACTGACTCCTGAGCTGTCTTCAATTCTACATCCGGGTTTTTAGGTTCTTCATATGGGTCTGAAATACCTGTGAAATTCTCTATTTTTCCCTCGCGAGCCTGCTTGTATAATCCTTTTACATCTCTTTTTTCACAAACCTCTAAAGGGGAATTTACAAATACTTCAACAAATTCTCCTACCTCACTTATTTCCTCTCTAGCATAACTTCTTGCAGATTTATAAGGAGAAATGAATGAGCACAGAGTAATTACATCATTATCAGTCAAAATTTTTGCTACAAACGTATTTCTTTCTATATTTTTATTCCTGTCTTCTTTTGTAAAACCTAAATCTTTAGTTAATTTTTCTCTTACTATATCTCCATCTAGCCGCTGTGTATAATACCCCTCTTTTTCTAGTTGTTTTTCTACTTCAAGAGCAACCGTCGTCTTTCCTGCTCCACTTAAACCTGTAAACCAAACCGTCACACCTTTTGCTCGTTTATTCATTATATTATTTGCCCCTTTCAATATATATTAGTCGGTTTCTGCCATTCCCCTTATTAAAACATCAGCCACTTCTGGCCTTGTCATTTCTTGCGGTGGTCTTTTTCCTTCCCTAAGTAATCTCCTCACTTTTGTTCCACTTAGCCCTATATGACTTTCACTATCATGAGGACATGTTTTCGTGGTAGCCATTGTTTTACACTTTTCACAGTAAAATGAATATTCAAACCGTAATGGAGTAATACCTATTTCTTCTTTAGTAAAATTATCGAACATTTCTTGTGCTTCATAAGTACCATAATAATCTCCCACACCCGCATGATCCCTTCCAACAATGAAATGGGTACATCCGTAATTTTTACGGCAGAGAGAATGGAATACAGCTTCCCTAGGACCAGCATATCTCATTGCAGCAGGAAATACCGAAAGAAATACTCTGCCTTTTGGATAGATTTTATCCATAACTACTTCATAACTTTCTATTCTATAATCAACAGGGATATCACTACTTTTGGTTTCTCCAACTAATGGAGATAAAAGTAGCCCATCCGCAATCTCTAAAGAACATTTTTGTAAGTATTCATGAGCCCGATGAATAGGGTTTCGAGTTTGAAAACCTACAACACGGTCCCAACCTTTATCTTCAATATGGTTCCTTACATCTTTTGGATCCAATCTATATTCATTAAACTTATTATGTTGGATTCTTTCGAGCAGATATATTTCTCCACCGAGATGATAATCCCCTCTACTGTAAACATTTTTGACACCGGGATGTTTTGAAGATGTTGTCTTATATACTTTCTCAGCTTCTCTTTTTTCATCATATTCATATATATCCTCTACATCCAGAACTGCATATACTTTATGATCGTTATCAGTTAAAGCTATTCTTTTACCTTCTTCAATGTTTTTGGCTTTTTCTTCTTTCACACCTAGGACCACCGGTATAGTCCAGACTGTTCCATCAGTGAGTCTCATATTTTCAACTACACTCTTATAGTCCTCTTCATTCATGAATCCTTCAATTGGACTATAGAGACCTGTAGCAATATTCTCCGCTTCAACTAAATCTCTTTTGTTTAATCGGATATGAACCATATTCTTAGCTTCCTCTAAAAATTTCTCTTTATCATTACTATCAACGATCTTATTAACTAATTTCCCTCCATGTGCTGGGATCATTATATTAATTACCCTCCTATGTATTTAACTCTTGTATAACACTCTAATAATATATACAACATACACTCCTATAATCCTCTTTTATTCCAAAAAAAATTATGCTTTTTCTTTTAGTCTTTTTACATGAACACTATCTAGCCGGATATCACCCAATTTTACACCAGGAGAATTCTCACCATGAAAATCCGACCCCCCTGTTATTAATAAATCCAACTTCTCAGCAATGCCTTTATAATACTTTTCATCATCTTTGTTGTGTTTAGAATGATAGACTTCTATTCCTATAAGACCATTAAATTTTAATTCTTTAATATCCACTTCTCGCAGGGGTTCACCGTGGTTGATAAATATAGGGTGAGCTAAAACCGGTATTCCACCACTGTTTTGAATTAAATTAATTGCTTGAATCGGGCTAATCTTATATTTTTTTACATAAGCCCTTCCGCCATTACCTATATAATCTTCTGTAAAAGCTTCTCCCATTTGATTTATATACCCTTTTTGCACCATTAATTTAGCAATATGGGGACGCCCAATATAATCATCTCCTGCCACATTTCTAACTTCTTCAAAAGTGATCTCAATATTCTCTTGGTTTAATAATTTAATCATCTTTTGAGCTCTTTTTTTTCTGGAATCATAAATTTTTTGAACTTTTTCTTTGAGTAAATCATCTTCATAATCTATGAAGTAGCCCAAAATATGAATTTCGGCCTTCCCCCTAAAAGTTGAAAATTCAATCGCTGGAATTACTTCAATATCCTTATCTTCCGCATATTTCAGAGCAGGTTTTATTCCCTTTAATGTATCATGGTCAGAAATAGCAATTGTCTTAAACCCTGCTTGTTTCGCTTTATCCACTATTTCCTGGGGTGTATAACTACCATCGGAATAAATAGTGTGGATGTGTAGATCTGCACTCATTAAATAACCTCCTGTATTATTTATATCCTGCCATTTATCTTATACCATGCCATACCGATCCATTCATGAATAGCCTGCATATTGGCTCGTAAGCTTCCCCTGTTCGGTAAATAGTCAAGCCAGGAAAGATTATGGCTGTATGCATAATTAGATACAACAGGTGTGTAATCTATTTTTAAACTATCAAACACTTTCATTGCTCTTTTGATATGAATTGCTGAAGTAACCAAATATACTTCACTATATTCATTGTCTTCCAACCATTTTTTAATTTCCAAACCATTTTCATAGGTGGTTCTTGCTTCTTTTTCCTGAATAAAATCAATCCCTTCAAACTGTTCCATGAATTCTAAAGCTAGATCAGCCTCACTTGTGTCTTCATAACCCACTCCCACGCCACCGGAATAGATCAAAGGCATTTCATTTTTGCGAGCCACCATGATACCTTTTAATAACCGATCTTTACTAATCGAAGAAAGTTCACTGTTAGGACCATCTACATTATAATTGATACCTCCACCTAAGACAACCGTGGGGATCTTCTCTAATTCACTTTCTTGAAAACCACTTGTTTCAGTAGCGTAGTTTTCAAGTGGTAATACCAAAAGATGAACCCCTAAACCGGTAAAAGTAATAACCATTATTACAATAATAAGTGCAGATATAAATTTCATGAAACTAGAATAACTAATTTTTATAAGATAGATAAAAATTATAAGATTTAATAATAATAAAAGTCCGGGTAATGTAATTAAAGATGAAATTATTTTTTCAATAGCAAGTAACATTATTCTCCAATCACCTTAACTAAAACTCTTTTCCTCCTCCGGCCATCGAATTCTCCATAAAATATCTGTTCCCAGGGTCCGAAGTCAAATTCCCCATCCGTGATAGCTACCACAACTTCTCTTCCCATAATTTGTCTCTTTAAATGTGCATCAGCATTTTCTTCAAAACCATTATGATCATACTGAGAGATTGGCTCATGAGGTGCTAATTCTTCCAACCATCTTTTATAATCATTATGCAAGCCAGCTTCATCATCATTAATGAAAACACTCGCAGTAATATGCATAGCGTTTACCAAACAAAGTCCTTGTTGGATTCCACTTTCTTTAACAACCTCTTCTACTGTACGGGTAATATTAATTAATTCTACTCTTTTGTCTGTGTTAAACCATAAATATTCACTGACTGACTTCATTTAATCACTCCAATTATTTTTATTTGATTGATATTATTATAAAACAAATCAAACGTAAGAACAAGTATTCAAATATAAAAAAGCTCCTTTTGTATGTCTAACAAAGGGAGCTTTTAAATAAAATATTTAATTTTAGCTTCAACCAGACAAGGAGTTAACAATTTTAACATCTAAATCCACCTCCTTTCCTATTATCTTTTTATATGGTTAACTATCATACAATTGTATTTTTTATCTATAAATAGTTTCTGTCTAAAATATATTATAGATTCAGCCATATTTATTATTTCCTCCTTTTTATTATTGACTTATAATTTTATAAGTTTCTAGTCTGGTATTTTCTTTTCTATCTTGTCTTACTAAATTACGAACATTCCTATCTTCTAGCATTAGAAAATTTCTTATTTTTCTCATTTTTATTTTCCTCCTTTATTATTATTAAAAGATTTCGCTTTTGTACTTTTCAATTTGAGAATTGTCTTTTAATCTACTTTTCTGATATTCTCTTTCTGCTTTGTTTTCTATTGAAAAAAAGTTATTTAATTTCTTAAACATTTTAAAACCTCCTTTTTATTTTTAAATTTTTGTTTAGAAGTACTGATTTATGTATTCATCAGTAATTCTTTTATTTCTCTTGTTCAGTTTTATTTCTCTTCTTTGATATCTGTTTTCTATCATTTGATACTTTTCGTTCGTTCTTCTCACTTTTTCCACCTCCCTCTTTGTTAATCTATTATCATTATAAACCAATATTTTAATAATGTCAAGTTTTATTTTAATATTTTTAATAAATTTATTAAAATATTTAATATATATGTTGTATTTATTTAAATTTATCTATTTTAAGCGCCTGTTTGGTGCAATTTGATACTATTTTTAATATTATTATCAATATATTTAATATTTAAATTTAATAATTTAATTATTTTTATTTGTTTTAAATAAAAAAAGCCCTCATGGTTAAAAACCACAAGGACGCATTAAATAACTATTAAACTTATTATTAATAAAACATAAGAATATTTTATATAATTTATTTACTTATGATAGTTCTTCAATAAAGTTCTCAATCCTATTTAAACCCATTTTTATGTTTTCTAGTGAATTTGCATAAGATAATCTTATATATTTATCTGCTCCAAATGCTACACCAGGGACTACAGCTACTTTCTTTTCATCCAATAGTACTTCAGCAAAACTAAATGAATCTTCAATTTCCTTTCCGGCAGCTTTCTTTCCCAGGATATTTTCAATATTCATCATAATATAAAACGCTCCGCCTGGTTTTAGACAAGAAAGTCCTTCTATTGAATTAATCTTTTCATACATAAAATCTCTACGCTCGGAGAATTTGTTTCTCCTTTCTTCCATAAAACTATGATCGCCCCTCAAGCCTGCATTACTTGCATATTGGGCTATAGAATTTGGATTGGAAGTAGCGTGGCTTTGGATATTAGACATAATTTCAATTATCTCTTTTGGCCCAGCTGCATAACCAATTCTCCATCCCGTCATAGCATATGCTTTCGAGACTCCATTAATTACTATAGTTAATTCTTTTATCTCTTTGTTTAATGAGGCTATACTTATATGTTTATTCCCGTCATAAACTATCTTTTCATAAATTTCATCGGAAACCACTAATATATCATTTTCAACTGCAACTTCAGCAATCTCTTCTAATTCCTCTTTTGAGTATATGCTTCCTGTTGGATTACTCGGAGTGTTTAAAATCAGAGCTTTTGTATTCTCATTGATTATACCTTTTAATTTCTTAATATTTATCTTAAATCCGTTTTCTTCGACCGTCTCTAAAAATACGGGTGTTCCTCCCCCCATCTTTACAGTCTCAGGATAAGTTAACCAATAAGGAACCGGTATGATAACTTCATCGTCCGGATTTAAAATAGCTTGAAAGGTATTGAAAAGTGAATGTTTGGCTCCATTTGAAACAATTATCTGCTCTTTATTAAATTCTAACTGATTATCTCTTTTAAGTTTATTGACTACAGCTTCCTTTATATCCTCATAACCAGAAGCAGCAGTATATCTAGTAAATCCAATTTCTAACGCCTCACGGGCTGCATCACAAATATATTGGGGAGTTTCAAAGTCGGGTTCTCCGGCTCCAAAACTTATTACATTTTCTCCCGCTTCTTTCAGTTTATTAGCCTTTGCACTTATGGCAAGTGTTAAGGAAGCGCTGATTTTTTTTGCTCTTTGTGATAATTCCAAAATATGTCCTCCTTAGTAATTTTTTAGTTTAAACGGTGAAATCTCACTATCACTGTATTTCTTTCTGGCAGCTTTCAATCTTTTAATCTGTTCACTTAGCTCTCTTTTAAAACTGTTGGGTAAATTTGGTATATTATTAAATACTTCATTTATTCTTGCAAATTTCTCTAAATAATTATCAATCCTTATCGAAAATTGTTCTACATAATTAAGTTCCGGATAATCAATACTAAGATAACGGGTAAATAATTTTCTGAGATCTTCATAAAATGGTAAATACCCGATTGGAGATCTAATAGCTTTTACTTCTCCGTGCACTCTTTTTTCCATCCATAACAACCATATCTTTTTATCCAACATCCCATTTAGGTATTCCCCGTTTTCAGGATCTTTTAAAAAGTAATTAACTGTAAAAATACTGGGCTGATGTTCTGCTTTTTTTCCAAATTCTAAGTAGTTATTTATATATTCTCTGATGGGCACTGATAAGAAGTCCAGATTAGCCATTGGGTTATGTTTTCTTTCTCCCTGTTTATCTAGTGTAGCAGAAGTAGTTTCGGATTCTAAAGAAGAGGCCATGAAAACACCATGAGCCCAGTTGAGAGTTTCTGCAACAGGAACCGAGGTGTCCGAATCTCTACCCCCAAAAATCATTCCTTTTACTTTTACCCCATCTTTTTTATCATAATTTTCATCACAATTTTCTAAATCGCTGATCCTTATCGTATATCGAGCATTTTTATGGGCAGGAGGTATCTCATTACCTTTTTCATCAGTTTTACCTTTAGACCACTTCCCAGAAAAATTAATACCCTCCTCTGGAATTTCTTTACCCATTCCCAACCAATAAGGTTTACCATCATTTACTAACACGTTGGAAAATATTAATTCCCGTGGGCTTGTAAGGGTCTTATAAATAACAGGATCATCTTCAGGATTTACATCTCTAATTATTCCAAAAGCACCGTTTTCTACATTTACAGCTTTTACATCATCGCCTTTTAATTTTAAATAGGCAATGTCATCTCCAACAATAGTATGACCGGGAATCATTGCGGTACTTGTTTTACCACATCCGCTGGGAAAAGCCCCAGTAAAATATGTTTTTCTATCACCTGGTCCATTAACACCAGAAATAAACATATGCTCAGCCATCCAGCCTTCTTTTACCGCTTTTCTAATTGCTAATCTAAAAGCAAGCTTTTTTAGTCCAAGGCTATTCCCGGCATATTGATTATTAACAGAAAAAACTTGATCCTTTTTTAAATCTATATAGATTCTCCTCTTATCAATATCAGCACTTACTCCGTTTTCTAATCTACCCGCAGAATGTAGAAAAAAGAAGAAATCTTCAGATCCATCCAGCATTTTAAAGTCTTCATAACCCTGCCGATAAAGTATATCTTCGCTATGGGCCACATAACTGGAATCAGTGATCTGCATGGCTGGTAGGCTAAAATCTGACTTGTTTGGCCCTAATGAGAAAAACCTAACCAACATTTCTTTATTTTCCATGCTACCATTCAGATAATCTAAAATCTCATCCAACCCTTTTTCTCGATCAATTGTATTGATATCTAATCCTAAATCCAGTTCTTC
>JAWOEZ010000003.1:0-2824 GCA_046482435.1 Halanaerobiales bacterium | reverse complement strand
ACCTAATAACCTATTAAATTTATTACTCGGACTATATGAGCCTATTAAAAATAAAAAACAGCCCTTTTACAGGCTGTTTAAATTTATGGTTAATATAAAAATTCAAAAGAGTTAATCATTTCTTCTCCCATTTGCTCACTATCATTAAAGTTGCTTTTTCTATCATAATACATAATACCAAACATTCTTTTCTTTCTGTAAGTGAGTATTATTATTTGTTTTGTATCCTCTTCCTCATATTGATATTCTTCAACTAGATATTTATAAGCTGGTTGATTATCGATAGTAGTTTCTTCTTCCTCTAAAACAGTTGTTGTTTCATCATCATTCCAACCATCAGAAACAACATTTAGAAAATCTTCTTTACTTATTTCATTATCAAACTCATCAAACATTGTCACTATAAAAAATGGAAAAATATCTGGATTATCAGATTGTAAATTAATATTATGATTCGATCACAAAAAGCATGTATAAACTTACATTTTCCCCACAATATGATATAATTAAACTAGAAATCAATTTAGAAAGGTGGGAAATAGTTAAATGTTTGTAAAAAATGATTCTCAACAAATGCGACTAGATGATCCACTTAATAATATGCCTAAATACTTAAAACGACAGCTTAAAAATAGTTGGGCACATTATTTTCAAAAACATATATTCCCAGCGATTAACGAAGAAAGATTTGAAGTTATTTATAGTGACAATTATGCTTCAAGACCTAATTCGCCAGTTAATGTAATTATTGGTTTGCTAGTTATTAAAGAACTTTTTGATCAAACTGATGAAGAAGTTATCGGCTCCCTTCATTTTGATGATAGATACCAATATGCTCTGCGAACTACTAGTTTTGAAAAACAACCTGTGTCAAAAAATACTTTAACTAATTTCCGCAGCCGAGTTTATGACTATTACAAAGAAACAGGAATAGATTTGATCCAACAAGAAGTTGAATCTTTATCTAGTAAAATAGCTGAACATCTTCAAATAGATAATGAACAAGCTAGAATGGATTCTTTTATGGTTAGTTCTTCCTGTAAAAATTTATCCCGTATTGAATTGGTTTATGAAGTTAATGCCAATTTTATAGATTTATTGACTGATAAATTTTCTGAGAATATTCCTGATAAATGCCGCGGCTATCTTGAAAAAGGACATAAACAAGATACTATATATAAAACTAGAAACAAAGAAACAGAATCCAAACTTGAATTTTTACTTTATCAATCTCAACTACTATATGAAACAGGACTAGAAATAGGTGCTAAAGTTACTGATACAGAAGAATTTAAATTATTAGAAAGAATTTTAGACGAACAGACTAAAGATGATGACGATGATTCAAACCGACCAACTCCTAAAGAAGGTGAAAATATTAGTTCCAATAGTCTGCAAAATCCTAGTGATCCAGATGCTACTTTTCGCTATAAATACGGTGCTAATATTGGATATACAGTTAATGTTTTTGAAGTTTTTAATGAAAATAACAGTATTATTCAAACTTATGATCTACAGGCTAATACCTATGATGACTCTCAATTTAGCGAAGATATAATTAATAAATTGCCTAATCAGGAGAATGGTTTTTCTTTATTACTAGATGGAGCTTATTATTCTTATGATTTAGCTAAAAAATCAGCAGCTAAAAATATTGAATTAATTCCGGGCGATTTAAAAGGTAGAAAACCTGCCCAAGACAAATTAAGTTACGCTGCTTTTTCAATTGATGAAACTGCCAATTTAATTACTACTTGCAGTAATGGAAAAGAACCCATCTATTCCAAATATGATGAAGAACTTAATGTTTATACAGCTAAATTTGCTAAAACTGATTGTGAAAATTGTTCTCATAAAACAAACTGTAGAATATCAGAACAGAAAAAATACAACACAATTAGATTTAGTGATAAGGATTATCAAATTGCATTATTACGTGAAAAAATGGAAACAGAAGAATATCAAAACTTAGCTAATAAACGAGCTGGAATTGAAGGTATACCTTCCACATTCAGACGTAAATATAACATTGATAATCTCCCTATTAGGGGTAAACTGCGTGTAAAAATGTGGTTAGGTTTCAAAGTTATGGCTTACAACTTCAAGAAACTACTTAAGGGGCTAGAAGACCTAAATATACCTTCTATTTATAGCATATATTCTTCTTTAATTACGATTTTAGCAATTGCTATTCAAGAAAAAGAGTTTAATGCTTGATTTAAGTAGCTACTTTTTGGGAGTGAACCATATAATTATTTTTTAGATAAAGCTAAAGAAAATGGATATAAAACTTATACTAAATATTCTAAAGAATTAACTCAACTAAAGAAAGAATTAGAATGGTTAAAAGAGCCAGATAAGTTTGCTTTACAAAATGCACTCAAAGATTTAGACAGAGCATTCAAAAACTATTTTAATGGTAAGTACGATTTTCCAAAATTTAAGTCAAAGAAAAACAGAAAAAATTCTTATAGAACTAACAAATTTACTAGAAAAAGTGGAACTACTAATATTGAGATTAAAGATAATAAAATCAAGTTACCTAAGTTAGGTTGGATTAGGTTTACAAAGTCTAAAGAAATCAAAGGCGATATAATAAATGTAACAGTAACTAAAACAAATACAGACAAATATTATATTTCAGTAACAGTTAAAGAAGATGTTAAAGAATTGCCTAAAAAAGATAATGCTATTGGAATAGATTTAGGACTAAAAGAATTTGCTATTACTTCTAATGGTGAAAAAATAGAAAATCCTAGAGTATTAAAAAAACACGAGAGAAAGATAGCTAGATTAAATAGGAGTTTAGCTAGAAAAGAAAAAG
>JAWOEZ010000075.1:0-7757 GCA_046482435.1 Halanaerobiales bacterium | reverse complement strand
TGAGCGACCTGACACCCCTCGTGCCCGGCAACCTGAAAGCCATCGGGCACCAGGGCTGGACCTCCATGCCCAGGTTCGGCTGGGGAGACACCTCTTATAACCTCTGGTGGATTGTGGTTTCCACCATCACGCTCGGTGTCGGCATTGGCGTTCTAAAACCGAGCAAATTCATCACCTATTTAAAAAAGGGTGGGGTCTTTGCTCTTTCTTCCTAAATGCCAACTCGCGGTAAATAACCTGCCGCTGTTGGCTTAATTGTACCATATTTAAAACATAGGCTGAAGTTTGTTTTTACTCACAATATCTCATCCTTATCTCCATGCCTAAAGTACAGAAAAAACTTTCACCTCTTATCAATGTAATTTATCAGACCCACATTTAATAAGGCAGCCCGTAAATACCGGCTGCCCTTTTTTTATTTATAATTAACTTTATTAAAATAAGGCATCTTCAGTTTCGTTATCAAAAATGTGCATTTTATTAGGATAAACACCTAATTTAATTATATCTCCTACTTCGGCATCACTTTCTGCATCTACTCTAGCAATCATTTCATGCTCATCAATAGCAAGATAGAGATAAATTTCTGATCCCATTGGTTCTACAACTTCTACTTCTGCTTCAAAAGAATTATCTTCAGTTATATCTAAGTCATGTGTTATTCTTGCATCTGTTAGGTCTTCAGGCCTAATTCCAAACACAACTCTTTTATCTTCATAATCTTTTAATTCTTCTTTAAATTTATCTGGTACCTTTATTCTAAAAGCACCAAAACCTTCAGTGTAATAATCATCACCATTTCTTTCAATCTTGGCATCCATAAAGTTCATGGCGGGACTACCAATAAAACCTGCGACAAACATATTAACAGGATGGTTATATAATTCTAGGGGTGAGTCTACCTGCTGGATATATCCATCTTTAAGGACTACAATTCTATCTCCCATTGTCATTGCTTCAGTTTGATCATGAGTAACGTAAATAACTGTAGTTTGAAGTCTGTCATGTAATTTACTTAACTCAGTTCTCATCTGAACACGTAACTTAGCATCAAGATTAGAAAGTGGCTCATCCATTAAGAATACTTTAGGCTCTCTTACAATTGCTCTGCCCAAGGCTACACGCTGCCTTTGTCCACCAGATAATTGTTTGGGTTTACGGTCTAATAATGGCTCTATACTAAGTATTTCAGCTGCATCATTAACTCTTCTTTCTATTTCTTCTTTTGGGAATTTTCTTAATTTTAAACCAAAAGCCATATTATCATATACATCCATATGTGGATAAAGAGCATAATTTTGGAAGACCATTGCAATATCTCTATCTTTAGGTGGAACATCATTTACAACTCTATCACCTATTTTGATTTCACCTTCTGTAATTTCTTCCAAACCAGCAATCATTCTTAAATCAGTAGATTTACCACAACCAGAAGGACCAACAAGAACTAAAAACTCTTTATCTTTCACCTTCAGGTTCTGATCCTTAGCAGCTACAACATCACCAAATCTTTTTGTAACATCTTCAAAAGTAACACTAGACATTGTTTAATTCCTCCTTAAATATTTTTGGTAGACTCACTTTTTATTAATTTTGGTTTTAAAACTTTGATTTCTTCTTCTGCTTTATCATCATTTATTAAATTAATTAAAACTTCAGCGCCCATCTCCCCTGCTTTACCTAAAGGTTCAACAACCCTTGTTAAATCAGGGTTTATTATGGAGTTAATTATTGTGTCTCCATAAGAAACCACTGGATAATCTTGTGGTATAAAATATCCACCCATTTTAATAGCCTCAACTAAACCAACCGATAAAAGATCACCTGTTACAAAAAAACTATCTGGGGGTATTTCTGCATCCACTAAATTTAAAAAAGATTGATATCCATCCTTACGATTACCATTGGTTTCATAAACTAAATTATCGTTAAACTTGATATTATATTCCTTTAAAGCAGTTTTATATCCCTTTAATTTTTGGCTTTCTATATAATCATCACTATTACCGGTAATTAAAGCAATATTTTCATAACCTAAATCTAAAAGATGTTTGGTTGCTAAATATGCCCCATATTTAGAGTCAATAAGTATTGTTGGAATTAATATCTCTTCACAGAGGCGGTTTATTAAAACAATATTATCATTTCCGCGCAACTTAGTGTTTACAATATGTTGGTCCGCGATTTCACCTCCCAGAATAATTGCCCCGTCAACCCTTTTTTCTTCTAATAAATTTAGATAAGACTTTTCCTTATCTAAATCATTATCAGTATTACAAAGAATTACCTGATATCCAGATTTTTCTGCAATAATTTCAATATTTTCTATAATTTTAGAATAATTACCTTGAGATAACCCGGGTAATAACAAAGCCAAAATATGGGTTTCTTGTTTGGCTAATCCCTGGGCTAATTTATTGGGCTTAAAATTGTAATCTCCAGCTATCTTGAGTATTTTTTCTCTAGTCTCCTCACTTACACCTGGTTTCCCATTAATAGCTCTCGAAACCGTTGACTCTGCCACTCCAACCATGTCTGCAATGTCTTTTAATGTCAACGGCAAATTAACAACCCCCTTTGAGTTACGCAAGGGCTTGCGTAACTCTACATAATATATTCAACATGGAAGTAAAATTTCCTTCTTGATTGTAAAAATTATTTTGAAATATACCAATTTAAATGTCGGGAAACATTTTTGATAATTAAATCATTGAATACAGAACGGATTTGGGATTCACCATTTTCAATATAATTAAAATATCCGCCACCCTCTAATTTTTCTATGATATCAACAAAAAATTTTCGTTTAAATTTATAATCCTGGATCAAAACAGTTTTTTCGGCAATTCTTTTAGCTTCTTTATATAAATCAATCCTTTTATCTTCGTTTAAACCATGGGCTACCATCGCGGAAATAACCATATCATATGAATTATCTTTACACTCTAGCCCAGTACTAATATCACCCGTTTTACAGTAAAGATCATTATTTTTACCTCTTTTAACCATCTCGGGAGCCACATCAATTCCAGTAACTTCATAACCCTTCTTTTTAAAAACATAACCAAAGGCCCCGGTCCCACAACCAATATCTAAGACCGTACTTATATTTTCATAATCTATTAAATTTATATTTTTATCCACTACTTTCCCATAATGCCAGACTTGATATTTGAAAAACCACTGGTAATATGGGGCTATCTTATTGAAAAGCCTTCCATGTTGATCCATAATATAACCACCTTAAAAAATTAATTATTTATTATTTTTTCCAGTTCTATATCTTGAACAGAATCAAAACGGTAATGAGCATGGCCTACTCTTCCTTCAGGTCCGATACCCACAGCGGTCATATTTGCAGCAATTGCAGCATCAACACCGGCTTCTGCATCCTCAAAAACAATACATTGCTCTGGTTCTAGATCTAATTTTTCAGCAGTATGCAAGAATAAATCTGGGGCTGGTTTAGTCTTTTTAACACTGTATCCGTCAGAAATTGTATCGAACATCTCCTTGATATTTAACTTTTCAACTACTATAGAAGTATTTTTGCTAGCTGAAGCTATTGCCAGTTTATATCCTTTATCTTTTAGTCTACTTAATATCTTTTCTATACCCTCAAGTAAATTATCTTTTGTGATATTTTTAAGATACTCCCTATAATAATTATTCTTTCTTTCAGCTAGTTCCTTCCTTTTTCCAGATGTTACTTGTCTCCCATTGGCTTCTAATAATAAATCAAGACACTCCATTCTAGAAACTCCTCTAAATTTCTCATTAAATTCTCTATCAAATTTCATACCTTCTTCATCTGCTAGTTTTTTCCAGCCTAAATAATGGTACTCTGCTGTATCAGTTACAACACCATCCAAATCAAATATGAACCCTTTAAGTTTCCCCATCTTACCAACCTCTTTTCTCTATAATTGGAACTGTTTCAAACATTTAATATCTTCATTTAAAGTAGGCCTCCAGATTTCTATAACTTCTGCTTTACATTCTCTTGGAGTTTGAATTCCATCAAATCTGAAGCAGATATTCTGGAATTCGTTTTTAAAATCTTTCTTGGTTTCAGAAAAAACAGTGCTCGCTAAAGATATATGAAATTTCCATTGCTCATAATTATCTATAGTAGAAATATTCTTTTCCGCTAATCTATCATGCAGCTCATTACTAAATTCCGTTAATTTTTTGCTATCCTCTACATTTAAAACCAAAAAATTATTATCCTGAAAGGAATAACAATCAAAATCTTTAACCATAATATCTATTTTTGTATATTTCAATATTGTATTTTTAATTATTTTTAAAGCCTCATCTATCCTGCTCTTCTTAATTCTATCAAGAGTAATATGGATCTCAGGATAAAGTCCTTCGGGGTATAAATCAAATTCCTGAGATAGTTTTTTCTGGAGCAATTCAGCTAGTTCTAAAACATCACCTTTAGGTTTTAAAACTACAAAATATTGATTTTTAAAAGTAGAATTTTCAATCATACAAAATCTCCTCATATTTAGTATTGATAAAACTACAAAGTTTTTTATTATTATTAATTTCATGCACATCATTATTTTTCTTTATCTTTTTAAAAAGCTCCAATGTTTTTCCTTCTGTAAAATCTCTGGTTTCTACGTCCTGTTTAGTCATAAATAAGATGTCTTTATTTACAAATTCTGCTAATACCTTAATATTATCTAGGTTCCCCCATCCAAAAGGAGTATTAGAGACAATAATCAAATTAGATTTTTTAATTTTTGCCTTATTTTTTTCTACAGAATCTTCATCAATAGGAGCAAAAGGAGGAATTTCTACTACTTCATAATTTAATCTTTTTGCTTCTTCCCAATCAGAATCACCTCTATTTAAAACTCCGCAGCTAACTTTTATATTTAAATCGTTTAATATATTCATGATATCTTTTCCTGTACCACCACCACAAATAAGATGAACCATAAAATCATTATCTCTTCTCTTTTGAGAATTCATCTTCCTAGGAATAATAATAACATAAGGCCTTTCAGTCATTGGATTATATTTTATATCTACATCAGTATTATATACTTCACTAATATTTTCTTTTGTAATTACTTCTTCTACTTTTCCCATGGTATGGATATTACCTTTACTTAATAAAATAAGTCTTTCACAGTACTGGCTTATCAAGTTCAAGTCATGGGATACCGCTAATACCGACATCTCTAATTCTTGATTCAAATCTGATATTAAGTCGAATATGTTACGTTGATAATTTATATCAAGGCTTGCGGTCGGTTCATCCAATAAAAGCAGTTCTGGCTCCTGAACAATTGCCCTTGCTATTATTACTCTCTGTCGTTCTCCCCCGCTTAATTTTTGAATTGATTTATTTTTAAATTTTTTGGTGTCGGTTAACTCCAAAGCTTCTTCAACTTTCTTTTTATCTTTTTCTGTAATTCTCCCCCACCTATCCTGATATGGGTTTCTACCCATCATTACTAAATCATAGACAGTAAAATTAAAGTTTACCTCTGTATCCTGAGGGACTACGGCCATTTTACGGGCAAGTTCTTTATATGAATAATCATTTAAAAGCCCTTTATCCAGATATATATACCCGCTATCCGGATTTAATAATTTACTTATATTTTTCAATAGAGTGGATTTCCCAGACCCGTTTGGTCCGATAATTCCAATAAACTCATCTTTCTCTAAGTGAAAATTTATTTTATGAAGTATTTGTTGTTTTTCATATGAAAAATTTATATCTTCTAATTTAAGCAATTTTTATCACCATATTTCTTTTTTTGTCTTTCTTAACAAGTAAATAAAATAGGGTCCCCCTGTCAGGGCCGTAATGATGCCAACTGGTATTTCCATAGGAGAAAGTAAAATCCGGGCTAAATCATCGCTAACAATTAAGAATATACCGCCTAATATTGCTGCAGTAGGATAAAGTTTTTTATGGTCTGGGCCTACCAAAAGTCGAGCAATATGGGGCACAATCAAACCAATAAACCCGATACTTCCGCTAACTGAAACCACCGAGGCAGTAATTAGTGAAGCTCCAATGATCAAGTATTTCTTACTCTTTTCTACATTTACGCCCAGGTGTTGGGCATGAGTTTCTCCCAACAAGATCAAGTTTAAATCTTTTAAAAAGAAAATTATTATAACATTTCCAAGGATAAAATAGGGCAACATTAATTTAATATCCTGCCAACTTGCAGCAGATAAACTACCTAATAACCAATAAATAATCTTCTGTAAATCTCTCGTCCCAATCACCATTAAAAAAGACATTAAGGCATTTAAAACAAAACCGACTGCAACCCCGGCTAATAAAAAAGTAACCACCGGGACTTTATTTTTAGTTTTTGCCAAATTATACACTATATAAACCGTTATAAGTGAACCAATAAAAGCCATCAAAGGAAGAGTACTAAAAAAGAGAAAGCTAAATTGTAAATTTAATACGATAGCTAAAGTTACTCCTGTTCCAGCCCCCGCTGAAATTCCGACAATGTAGGGATCAACCATGGGGTTTCTAATTACCCCTTGAAAGACAACACCTGCCATTGATAGTCCGGAGCCTACTAGAAAACTCAAAATAATTCGGGGTAATCTAATTTGTTTTATTATTATATTTAAAGAGTCATTAATGTCATTATCAGAGAATATAATCTTTAACACTTGAAAAGGAGACAAATTGACTGAACCAAAACTTAAGGAAATAATCCCCACTATCATTAATACTGCAATTATTATAATTATTGTGTAAAAATAACTGAACTTAGTTTTCATATAATTCTGCCTCCACTTTAATTTCTTAACATATATAATAACACAAAATATCAAGTTTATCCACATTCTCTAACTGAATAAAGGCATCCTAATAAAGGATGCCCTTATATTCGCCTAATATTTAATATTTATTTTACGATCGACTTGATGGGTCGTTTCATTTAAAATAAATGGAATTTCATCCTTTACTCTAATTTCCTCTATACTAATTTTTTCTTTTGTTATTGTTAACTGATATTCATTACCACTAATCTTAATTTTAAAAGACACCAGATTCCATTTATCAGGTAAATTGGGGTTTATATATACTTTTTTATCTTTGTATTTAAAACCTACAAAACCAAATACTATAGCTTGCCAGAGTCCTCCCAATGAAGCAGAATGTAATCCTTCATCACTGCTATGCATGTTTTTACCTAAATCAATTCGGGCTGCTCTTTGAAATAAGTTATAGGCTTTTTCTACTTTACCCAACCTACTTGCAACTGCAGCATGTATAGCAGGGCTTAAGGAAGAATCATGTAAGGTTAAAGATTCATAAAAATCATAATTATCTTCTATTACTTCTTCATCGAACTTATCTTCTAATAGATAAGTAAGCATTACCACATCAGCCTGTTTGGATACTTTAGAATTTATTATCTGTTCCCAACCGAAATCATCAAATATTTCTCCAACCTCACCTTTTTTGTACTTTTCTAAATCGATTTCCGGTAATTTTTGATAACCTTGGTATTGTGAAATGACATTACCTTTTTCAGGTTGTGGTAGATATATTTTCTCTCTTTTTTCTTTCCATTCTCGAATCTCTTTTTTACTCAGATTTATTCTTGTTTTTAATTCGTTATAAAAATCGGGATGTTTCTTTTTTAGATTTTCAATATATTCTAATGCCTTCTCAAACTGCCAGTACACCATATGATTTATAAAAGCATTATTATCAATATGTTCTTTATATTCATCAGGACCCATTACAT
>JAWOEZ010000005.1:0-29259 GCA_046482435.1 Halanaerobiales bacterium | reverse complement strand
TCTTGGAATAAAGATAAATTTGTAGCTTAAAATATAAACTAAAAGTATCTCCGAGTCTGTAAAAAGATAGGAGTAGTGGGTATGGACTACCCGAATAGGTAACTTGATCGATGTTACGGGTGAAATTCATCTTATGTCCCATAAGATCAAGCGACTATGAAGCTCGGTATTTCAATGCCGAGTAGTTCACTCTTTTCTAAGATTCAAATTTTGTTATTAATTTATTTAAAAGTAGTATTCATATTAGACGAGGAGGATTACTGTGTTTGTAATTACTATATCTCGCCAGACTGCCAGTCTTGGTGATGAGATAGCCAAAGATCTAGCAGATAAATTAGGGGTTAAGTTAATAACAAGAGATTATGTGATTGAAAATTGGTTGCCTGAAGTAGCTGATGAGCATGATTTACACATGCTCAAAGAAACCTCTAAATATTATTTGAGAGCTGCAGATAATGGGCAGACATATAAAAAATTTATAAATGAGAAATTGAAAGAAAAAGCAGAAAAAAATAGTATGGTAGTTTTAGGTCTTGGTTCCCAGATTATATTTAGAAAATATGCTCATGCGATTCACATTAAGGTGCTCTGTTCAGATAAAATAAGGGTCCGAAGAATAATGGAAAAATATAATATAAATAAGGAACAAGCTTTAAGGAGTCTTGATTTAAGTGATAGAAAACATAGAAGATATGTTCATCGATTATTTGAGAAAGACTGGGAGAAGATTTCTTTGTACCATCTGAGTATCAATACAGATGGTTTGGCTGTAAATAAGGCCTCTGATTTAATAGTGCATTTACTTGAAATGAAAAAAGAAGACCCTGAACCTTTATATAAAAAGATCGGAGAATTAAAGCAGAATAAATATAAGGATGATGAAATAGAGTTTGTCCATGAAAGCGAAAAAGATTTTGCTGAAATATTAGATATGCATAATATAAAATGGGAGTATGAACCATCAGAATTTCCATTAGAATGGGATGCTGAAGGGAATATCATTTTAGGCTTTAGACCTGATTTTTACTTAACTGAATTTGATACGTATATTGAATTAACTACTATGAAGCAAAAATATGTTACTGAAAAAAACAAAAAAATAAAATTACTACAGGAATTATACCCAGATATTAGTGTAAACATAGTATACAAGGATGATTATCATAAATTATTAAAAAGATTTGGGATAAATGATATTGAAGATAGTGAAGGTGAAGAAGATGAATAATAAAGATCTTGGAGATGTAGTTATTAGTGAACAAGAAATTAAGGAAAGAGTTAATGAAATTGCTTACCATATCAATGAAGATTTCAAAAAAAATGAACCTATATTGATAGGTATTTTAAAGGGTTCTATATATTTTCTATCGGATTTAAGTAGAGCTTTAGAAATTAACCACAATATTGATTTCTTATCGATAGGAAATTTTAAAACTACCAATGGTACAAAAGAAAAAGTAAAAATAACTAAAGACTTAGATTTAAGTATTAGAAACAGGGATATCATTGTAGTTGAAGATATCATCAGAACAGGATTAACTCATAGTTATATAGTAAAGAATTTAGAACCTCGTAGGCCCAAGAGTATAAATCTATGTGCATTTCTAAATTGTAAAGAGCAGCGATTAGTTGAATTACCAATTCAATATACTGGATTTGAAATAGATAGTAGATTTGTGATCGGTTATGGACTTGATTATAAAGAAAAGTATCGGAATTTACCTTACATAGCAGAATTCAGACAATAAAAAAAGGCTCCAACGAACCTTTTTCGATTCTTTACTCTTTTCGCAATCTTCCTTTTCTATTGAAGTCTTTTTATCATCCAAAATCCTTTCTTTGAATCTTCTTCGGTCAGCGTAGAGTCTATTTATTGATGCTAGTACTAATTGAGTGCTAACTATCTATAAATTTCTCCCACTAACCTCCAATTTAAATTCCAGATTTTGTTGAACATTCCTGGACTTCAACAAAGATTGTTACTTAGAATAAATCCTCTTAGGGATTCCTTGGAGCCTACTTTTATAATAGCTTATTATATTTAATTAGTCAAAGCAGATATATAGTGTTCAATTCGAATTATATCTGAAATACTTCCAATAACTCAATAATAGAACAGATATCTCAATATTTTAATAAATATAGAATGTATATATAAATATACATTGATTAATTATAGAAGTTAATGTTATTATCTAATTAAAAGAGAGTATAATAATACTATAAGGTAAAAAAATGCATAATGTAGTAGAGATGGTTGATGATATATTTATCGGGTTGGATTTTAATAAGATCATTATTCCATTTGTAAATGATGTTCTGCTGTTTCTTGTCAGTTTATTAATCGTTAAAATATACTTTTCGAATTTATATATCAATTTAAGTCGAAAAATTTTTACTAGTATAGACCCAGGCGAAGAAACAAATATTCCAGCAATTAAAATATATGGGTACTGTCGTTGATTTTCCTATATTTAGTAACTACATATTTGAAAATTAATATAAAAGGTATTAAATGCCCGGAATGTACAACTGAACTTTAAAATAAGAGTTATTATCAGGTAACAATCTTCTAAGGGAGTGGATAAATAATGGAAACAGTTTTTCTGCAAAATATTTTATTTAACAATTCTTTTTATAGTTATTTAGTATCTTTCATAATTATTATAGCTGGTGTACTTATTGTAAAGCTTATTAAGTATTTTCTTTTTGATAATATTTATGGAGCTTTAAAAAAGTTTTCACTTAGTTTTGGAGAACTTTTTAATAAGTCTTTATCCAAAAGAATTGTTCCTTTAACATATTTAATAGTAATATATATTGCTATTAATAGATTAGTTTTAAATAGTATTATAGAAAGAACCATTAATATATTTTTCATTATAGGCTTAGTGGTTTATATTACAATACTAGTCCAGGATGTTATAATATATACTGTAGAAAAATATTGGGAAAAAAAGCCTAGTAGTCAAGTTCAAGATACAGTATTTACGGTTTCAGTATTAATAATCAAAGTAGTAACTTGGTTAATCGCGTTATTATTTGTATTAGATAATCTTAATATTGAAATTGGAGGTTTAATTACCGGTCTTGGAGTAGGGGGTATTGCAATAGCATTTGCTGCCCAGGCTATCTTGGCAGATATTTTCAGCTATTTCACGATATTTTTAGATAGGCCCTTTGATATAGGAGATTTTATAATAATCGGTGACTATAAAGGAACTGTAGAACATATTGGAATAAAAACAACTAGAGTTAGAAGTTTAAGTGGAGAACAATTAGTGTTTTCTAATAATGATTTAACGAATTCCCGGATCAACAACTATAAAAGGATGCAGAGAAGAAGAATAAATTTTGATTTTGGTGTGACATATGATACCGCTTTGGAAAAAGTAGAAATGATTCCTAAAATAGTCGAAGAAATAATAACTGAAATAGAAAAAGCAAGTTTTGATAGAGCTCATTTTGCTAGTTATGGGGATTATAGTCTAGTTTATCAGGTTGTTTATTATGTTGAAGACAGTGATTATAAAGTATATATGGACCTTCAAGAAAGAATCAATTTAAAGTTAAAAGATAGATTCAAAGAAGAAGGGATTGAGTTTGCATATCCAACTCAAAGTGTACATGTTTATGATAAAGGTGCTGACAATAATGAGATTGAACCCATAGAAAAGAGCGGGGAGGAATAAAAATAATGAGTGATAAGAACAATAATTTTTCAGTTTATAAAACTGAAAAAGAATGGAAAGAAAAATTAAGTGAAAAAGAGTATCAAGTATTAAGAAAGGGGAAGACAGATCCTCCCTTTAAAAATGAATACTATCATTTTGATAAACCCGGGATTTATAAATGCGCTGCTTGTGGGAATAAATTATTTGATTCAAAAGATAAGTATGATTCCGGTTCTGGTTGGCCCAGTTTCAACCGAGTGATAGAAGAAGGGGTTGTTAAATATCGTGATGATAATAAACTGTCTCGAACAAGGACAGAAGTAATCTGCAGCCAATGTGGGAGCCACCTTGGTCATCTCTTTCATGATGGTCCTGAACCAACTAATAAGAGGTTTTGTATGAACTCGACTTCCCTTGAGTTCATATCAAAAAAATAAGTGTAAAGTATAAACTTGACTAAAATACTCTAGTATCATATAATGACATCAGTGTTTAGAAGCTGATCTTCTTTAAAAACTAAATATAAGGAAGGTGCTATTATGAAATATTTATACGGCCCTGTTCCTTCAAGAAGGTTAGGGGTTTCTTTAGGTATAGATTTAATACCATACAAGATATGTTCTTTTAATTGTATATATTGTGAGTGTGGGGAAACCACAAACTTAACTAATAAAAGAGAGGAATTTAAGCCTGTTGATTTAATAATAGAAGAATTAGATGAATATTTAAAGAAAAAACCAGAATTAGATTATATAACATTTTCGGGTTCAGGAGAACCAACTTTATATAAAGCAATGGGAAAGATAATAGACTATTTAAAAGAAAATTATTCTGAATATAACCTGGCACTTTTAACTAATAGTAGTTTGTTAATTGATAAAAAAGTAAGAAATGAAATAAAAGATATTGATTTAATTGTACCTTCTTTAGATTCAGTTCTGGAAGAGAACTTTGAAAAAATCAATAGGCCTCATAAAGACATTCAACTTAATCAAATTATAGATGGTTTAATTGAATTTAGTAAGGTATATGATGGTAAAATGTATTTGGAAGTATTTATCGTGCCTGGTATTAATGATACTAACGAAGAGTTTAAGAAGTTGAAAAATATTATAGAGAAGATCCAACCGAATCGGGTACAGTTTAATACACTCGATAGACCAGGAACAGAAGAATGGGTAGAACCTGCTTCAGAAGAGAAATTAAAAGAAGCCCTTGATATAATCGGCAAAAAGGCTGAAATCATAGGTCGTTATGATTCCGATACGGATAAAAAAAGCATTGACCGTACAGTAAAAGAAAAGATAATTGATATTATAAAAAGGAGACCCTGTACTGTTAGAGATCTATCCAATATATTTGATTTGCATGTAAATGAAGTTAATAAATACTTGAGAGAATTGGATAAAGAGCATGATTTAAAAATAAAAAATGAAAAACGTGGTCGGTTTTACTTTTTTTCGGAGGAGGAATAATAATGTCTAAAGAAATAAAGGTAAATTGTTTGGGGGAAAATTGCCCGGTGCCACTAGTGGAAACCAGAAAGGCAATTAGAAAAGCAGAAAAGGGTGATATATTGGTAATAACAGGTGACCATTCAGCTTCTAAAAAAGAAATTCCAATGGCTGTTGAGGCAATGGACTTAGAGCTAATATCCGTTGAAGATAAAGGCGAACACTGGGAAATCAAAATAAGAAAATAGAGGTGGAATTTATGGAAGATAAGACCACTTTAATTGTGGAAAGTGGTGACTTTGACAAAATATATAGTGCTTTTATAATTGGCAATGGTGCTCTTTCTATGGGAATGGATGTTTCTATGTATTTTACATTTTGGGGATTGGAAAGACTTAAAAAAGATAATTTAGATAAAGGTCCATTATCCAAAATGAATTTTTTAGGACTTGGAAAACTTTTTATGAAGTGGAAAATGAAAAAAGCTAATGTAAGATCGTTAGAAAAAATGCTGCAGGACTATGTTGAATTAGGTGGGAAAATATTTGCTTGTGATATGACAATGGACATTATGGGTATTGAAAAAAAAGACTTAAGGGATGAAGTTATCACTGAATATTGTGCGGTGGGTACTTATATTAAAGAGGCCCGTGAATCAGAGATAACTTTATATATATAAAATTGAGGTGATTTGATGAATAATGATATTGTTTATTTAGATAACTCTGCTGTGACTAGAATCGATGAAAAAGTTCTGGAAGCTATGAAACCATATTATTTTGATACCTATGCTGTTGCAACTTCAGAATTTGCCTATACAATGGGAATTGAAGCAAAAGAAGCTCTTGAAAATTCTAGGACTACTATAGCTGAATCTCTAGGAGCCGATAGTGAAGAATTGCTGTTTACTTCAGGAGCAACTGAGTCTAATAATCTGGCCTTAAAGGGTATAATGTACAACCAGGAAGATAAAGGCCATCTAATCGTTTCAGATATCGAAAATTTTTCGATCTTAAATACTGCTAAAACTCTTGAAAAAGAAGGATATAAAGTGAGTTACATTAGTGTAGACGAAAAAGGTAAAATAGATTTTGAAGAAATGAAAAAAGAAATTAGAGATAGTACAGTTTTAGTTTCCATCCAACATGCCAACCAGGAAATAGGTACACACCAGGATATAATGAAAATAGCTGAATATCTAAAAGAAAAAAATATTCTATTCCATACAGATGCGACCCATACTTTTCAAAGAATTCCAATTGATGCTTCTCAAATTCCGATTGACCTCATCACAATAGCTGCTCATACCATTCATGGACCCAGAGGTATTGGTGCTTTATATAAACGAGATGGAGTAAAAATAAAGAAACTTATGGATGGCGGGTTCCAAGAAAACAATTTAAGAGCTGGTATAGAAAATATACCGGGAGCAGTAGGGTTTGCTAAAGCTGTAGAATTAATTACAGAAGAGGAAAATTCAAGGCTAAAAGAATTAAGAGATTATTTAATAGATAAAGTGGAAGAAGAAATTGAGGATGTGACTTTAAATGGTTCGCGGGAAGATCGTATTCCGCAAAATGCAAATATCACCTTTCATTATGTTGAAGGAGAATCTATAACTCTACATCTTGATATGAGAGGGTTTGCAGTTAGTACCGGTTCGGCTTGTTTTAGTAAATCACTGGAAGCCAGCCATGTCATATTAGGTATTGGTGGAGACCATGAACGAGCTCATGGATCTATAAGATTTACATTTAGCCGATATAATACAAAAGAAGATGTAGAAAAAACTGTAGGAGCAACAAAAGATGTTGTTAATAATCTAAGGGAGATTAGTCCTTTAGGTAAGAAAGGAAGTGAATAATATGAGTTCTCCTTATAGTGATAAAGTAATTGAGTACTTTCAGAATCCTAAAAATGTAGGAGAGATTGAAGATCCTGATGGAATAGCAAAGGAAGGATCACCTGCATGTGGAGATATGGTTCAGCTTCATTTGAAAGTAAATGAGGATACACAAAAAATTGAAGATATAAAATTTCGTTCCTATGGATGTGCTTCAAATATAGCTACTGGTTCGATTATCACAGAAATGGCTAAGGGCAGAAGTGTTGATGAAGCAAAAGAAATCACATGGCAGCAGGCAGCAGATGAGCTAGGTGGATTACCAGCTGTTAAAAATCACTGTTCTGTATTAGCTGTTGATGCTTTAAAAGAAGCAATAAGAGACTATGAAGAAAAACACGGACTTATAGAGGAACAAGTCCCCACTACAATAGAAGTAGCAAAAGACAGACTGAAGCATGTCATGAACCCTATCCACGGATTAGATGTGCTTGAAACCAATTTAGTTGAGGGTATAGAAATAGAAGATAATGTCATAACTGTGAGTGTAGATCTGGCAGAGGATCACCAGTTTGCCTCAGCTGTAAAAGAAGATATAAAAGAGAAATTAGAACCCCGCTGGGATATAGAAAAAGTTATCGTAAAATATAGAGATTAGAATATGATTTTTATAACCAGGATTATGTCCAGGTTTTTATTATTCCAGGTATTGAGAACATTATGAAAAGACGGTCCCCCATTTTTGAAGAATATAGTTAGTAACAACATTAAAATAAATCCAAAAAAGATGTAAAAACTAGTAATAACTATATTTAAAAAATGAATCTAGCTCCCTTAGAAGATTCGTCTAGTTTTTTTAAAAAAAGCTCTGTTCTTATTATAATTAGTATATTAAATTACAGAGAGAATATTATATTATTGAATTGGATATAAGTTGCACAACGGATGGGGGTGATAATAATTAATTTAGAGAATATTTTATCAAATGTGAAGGAATTGGTCATAGAAGTAGGCGAATACCAACTAAAAAAATTTAATAAAAAAATAAATGTTAAAGAGAAGTCAACTTATTTAGATTTAGTTTCAGAAGTGGATAAAAATTCTGAAGAAATGATAATTAAATGGATCAATAATAATTTCCCGGAGCATAGTATATTAGCAGAAGAAAGTGGGGCAGAAGAAACAAAATCAAAATATACCTGGGTAATAGATCCCCTGGACGGTACTACAAATTATATTCATGGTTTCCCCCTCTTCTCAATATCAATTGCTTTGATGAAAGAGGATGAACCAATACTTGGGGTGGTCTATGTTCCTTATATGGAAGAATTATATGTTGCTATTAAAGATAAAGGAGCTTATTTAGATGGTCAAGAGATAAAAGTAAAACAGAAAAAATCATTAAAGGAATGCTTATTGGTTACTGGTTTTCCCTATGATTTAGATGAAGACGAATATAATAATATCAATATTTTTAATAATCTTTTATATAAATCACGTGGGATTAGAAGATTAGGAAGTGCGGCTTATGATTTGGTTTTGGTTGCTGCTGGTAACCTAGATGGATTTTGGGAATTAAAACTTAATCCCTGGGATATAAAAGCAGGAGTAGTAATAATAAAAGAAGCGGGAGGAAAAGTTTTAGAAACTGATTTACACGGCCATCATCTTATAATAGCTGGTTCTGAAATTATTACTAATGAACTTTATAAAGAAATAAAAGAAATACATGAAAGTGAATAATAAAAAGAAAAAGGAGAGCGTGAGCTCTCCTTAACATTTTATTAATTAATATTTAATTATGCAGATCTTTCATCTCGAAATTTGACCGGTTTTTTGGATAAATTACTCAGCCATGGTATTAGATAATAATCAATACCAAATGCTTTACCAGCACCAGATAATAAAGTAATTGAAATCAATAATATCCAGAGTGGTTCCCAAATACCTGCAGTAGAACCAATAGCCCCAATTACGAAGTTTACACTTAATCCAATTGAAACTAAAGCAAATAGGAATGTTAAGAATCCGCCAATTAGAGCTAGACCTAATACTATTTCAGTTATAACTAGTACTCTTTGGAAAAAGACCTGATTAGGTACAACAAATATTTCCATTAGATCAACATAAAAATCAGGTGTACCTGAACTCCATAAATAAGATGAGGCACCCGATACTAAATGTTCTTCAGAACCGAATAACCAACCTTCTCCTACTTTATTAATACCTTCAGTTAAGAATCTTAAACCGACAAAGATTCTTAAAAATGCTAACCAGAAGGTTCCGGATTTTTTCATCATATGCCTTACCAACATACCAATACCTCCTCGTATATCTTTAAATTGATGTTCTATATAATCGCCAACTAAACTAAATCCGCCGATTCCAAATAGATAATGCATATTAATTAAATGTTTCATGAACATCGCAAAGAAACCTTCCAGAGCTATTGTAAAATCTCCAAAGGGTTTGAGTTCTGCAACTGCGTAATTTGCTCCTACTGATACCATTATACCATGCATTTGAGGTTCAAAAACTTCTAAAGATTTATTATCTTTAAGCTTGGCTTCAATATTTTCAGCCACAGCTTCGCCACCCTGAACAGCAGCCTCAACTAATTGAGGTAATGGATGTTCTCTATTATGGGTAAATAAAGAGTTATCCCCAATAGCATAAACATTAGCATAAGTATTAGTTTGTAGATATTTATCAACTTTTATACGATTATCTTTACTTAATTCAAGTCCGGTTTTCTTAAGAATTTCTTTACCTTTGACACCACCGGTCCAAATTACGGTATTTGATTCAATTCTTTTTCTAAGGTCAGTATTTATATTTGTTTTGCTAATTTCAATATAATCCTTTGTAACATTACAGATTGCATAACTATCAATAATTTCAACGTCTAACTCTTCATTTAAATATTTTTCAGCATTATTACATTGATCATCACACAGGACTGGTAAAATTCTTTCTAAAGCTTCAACTACAATAAGTCTAACTTCACTGCGTGAAATATCATAAGTAATACATAAGTCTTCAACCCATTCAGCTAATTCTCCAGCAGTTTCAATTCCTGTGAATCCACCGCCTCCTATTACGAAGGTCAGCATTTTTTGACGTTTTTCAAGATCAGATTCATTGGCTGCTTTTTTGAACATGTCTCTTATATGTTCTCTTAGCTTAATAGCATCCTCTTCTGACCAAAGAGTGAATGAATTGTGTTTCATGCCCGGAATATTATAAAAAGTAGGTTCACTACCAATTCCAAGTACTAAATGGTCATATTCATAAACCTGGTTACTGGAGCTAATTTTGTTGTCCTCTAAGTCAAAATCAATGATTTTATCTTTTATAACATTAACTTTAGTGTTTTCAAAAAGCTGGTCTAATGAAATTTCGACCCCGCTTTTATCAACTCTGTTTCCAGCAACTTCATGTAACTCAGTTAACAAGATATGTTTATCCCGATCATTAATTAAATCGATGTGTACATCTGGGTTTTTCCGGAATTTTTTGTTTAAACTTTGTGCAGCTTCAATTCCTGCATAACCAGCACCGAGTATAACTATTCGCTTGCTCATATAATCCCCCTTTACATCTTAATATTCATTTATATGTGAATTTTAAAACATAAATATAATATAAAATTCACAAAAGAATTTAGTTAAGTATCTATCCATTTAATAAAATAATAACTCAATTTAGGTATTATTTCAAGAAAAAATTGAGTTTTCCTCTAAATTTTCTAGATTTAATTTGCAATTTGAGAACTTATTAATTATAATATATAACAGAATACAAAATAAGAATAGCTAGATGTGAGTAAAATCACACAAACAAATTTGGTACTATTATTAGCAGTTTTATTAGTTATAGTTACATTTTCGGGAATTATAGGAACTCAAGACTTAAATAGTTGAGAATATGTAGATATTTACCAGAAGACCAGGGTCCTATTTTTATCAAGGTAGAAGAAATTAAGCCTGTTTAAATTATATCTCCCAAAAATCCTGAAGAAGGAGCTCTCGACGGAGATAAGGTTTAAGGAGATTATCCTTATGAAGAAGCAGTAGAAACAATTAAAAAAATGGCCTTCTGACATATTTTGAAAACAGTGGTTAGATGTTAATGTTGTAGATGATGATCCTTATATATTGTTCACGGTTAAATGGTCTTTAGCTTAATGCTTACAATAGTTTGGTTTAAATCTTGATGATTGTAAATAAAAATTAGTGATAAGTTTAATTTAATACTATACATATCAGAGCCCTGTATAAGGGCTCTTGTTTATAGTATAAATAATTATAGATGAGGTTTAAAATATGAATTATAAAAAGTTTTTATTAGCTATTTTAATATTATTAATTATTATTTCTGGTATTTATTTTATTGGAAAAGATAATCAAAGTAACCAGGTTCCTAATTCTCAATCCAGTAATAATTCTGAAGTAACTAAAAGTGAAGGTTCAGAATTTATAATGGACACCCTGGTTAGGGTAAGGGTCCATGATGAGAATTCAAGTCAAGTTTTGGAAGAAACTTTAAATAAATTAGATTATCTAGAAAACATCTTTAGTAAAACAATAGAAGATAGCGATGTGAGTAAAATAAATTCTAATGCGGGAATTAAAGCGGTACAAGTTAATGAAGAAACTTATGAACTGATAGAAGAAGCTTATGATTTTGCAGAAAAAACAGGAGGAGTGTTTGATCCTACAATTGGAACTCTAGTATCTCTTTGGGGTATCGGTACTGAAGATGAGCAAATTCCATCTGAGGAAGAAATTAATGAAGTACTAGATAATATTAATTATAAAAATATAGAATTCCAGGATAATAATAAGATATATCTAACTAAAGAAGATATGACCCTTGATTTAGGTGCTATTGCAAAAGGTTATGCAGCTGATTATGTAATTAATTATTTAAATGAGAAAGATGTAGACAGCGCTTTTATAAATATGGGCGGAAATGTTTCTGTTCATAGAGATAAAGTTGATGAAACTCTTTGGAAAATAGGAATTCAGGATCCAGTTAGAAACAGAGGTAATGTAATTGCAGCTGTGGAAGGTGAAGATCTTTCTGTGGTAACTTCAGGTAACTATGAAAGGTTTTTTATGGAAGAGGGAGTAAGATACCACCATATTATTAATCCGGAAACAGGTTATCCAGCTCGGAAAGGAATAATAAGTTCAACAGTAATTTCAAATAATTCTAGTTATGCTGATGCTTTATCTACCTCTTTTTATATATTAGGTATAGATAAATCTTTTCAAATAGCAAAAGGAATGGAAGATATTAATATAGTATTGATTACTGAAGAAGACAAAGCATATGTAAGTGAAGAATTAAAAGGGAAAATATCATTTTCAGTCGACAATCTGGAAATTATATATAGATAATTATGAAAGTTAAATTGTAGGTGATATAAAATGTTTTGGAAAGAGTACCCCAATTTTGCAGATGAATTAAATAATTTCGAAGATTATTTTAATGACAAATTATCTAGTAGTAACAAATTAATTACCCAAGAGATGAATAGATTAGTAGCTGCTGGGGGTAAAAGAGTTAGACCAGCACTTTTAATCGCTGTTAGCCACCTGGGAGACTTTGATAAACAAAGAATTTGGCCCATGGCAGCTGCAGTAGAGATGATTCATTTAGCTACATTAATTCATGATGATGTAATTGACAAATCTTCAAAAAGAAGAGGGGTTAAAACTACTCATCAGAAATTTTCTAATAAAACAGCAATTTTTATAGGAGATTTTTTGTTTGCACGCTCAATGGAAATAATTTTAGATGAATTTGGCAATGAGAAGATAGGTGGTGCATTATTACGACAGATGAAAAATACTATTAAAAGCATAAAACTTCTTTGTGAAGGGGAAGTTTCTCAGTTCCAAAGACAAAACAATAAGATACCTTCTTTTAAAGAGTATCTAGAAGCAATTAAAAGAAAAACAGCTCTACTTTTTAAGGCTAGTTCTATGATAGGAGCAGATTTATCCGGTCTGAACTCGTATAATGTATATAGAATGGGGAAACTGGGATACTATCTGGGAATGTCTTTTCAGTTAGTTGATGACATTTTTGATTTTCAAGAGGAAAACAATGAATTAGGCAAACCCCAAAAAAATGATTTTACCCAAGGCATATATACTTTACCTATTATATATGTTTATAGGGAGAGTGAAAACCAAATTGAACTTGAAAAATATCTTGATAATCCTGAAAAATATACCGATGAAATCAGGAGTATTGTATATGAAAAAGGTGGAATAGAATATACTAAACAGTTAGCTTTTAGATATAAAGATAAAGCTCAAAAATTAATTGATCCATATAAAGATGATAAATATGGGAAGATTATTTACTGGCTGAGTGAAAAAATAGTAGATAGAAATTTCTAGTAAACATCGGTTATCCGGTGTTTTTTTTTATTAATATTTATGGTATAATTATTTAAAGTAGAACAAAAGTTCGCATTGAGGTGAATGATTAAATGAATATTCAACAGATGAAATCTTCCCTATTAAACCGGTCAAAATTTATGAACCGGGTGACATCTTGGAAAGAAATAGAGGCTTGTGAAGGAGAATATGTAAATCTACCTAACAAATTAAATAAAAGAATAAAAAAAGTACTTAAAGATAAAGGGATTGATAAGTTATACAGTCATCAAAAAAAGGCTTATGATTATGTAGAAAATGAAAAAAACACAGTTGTAGTAACTCCTACTGCCTCAGGGAAAACATTATGTTATAATTTACCGGTTTTAAATTCGATCTTAGAAAATGATAATAATAGAGCACTTTATCTTTTTCCAACCAAAGCTCTATCACAGGATCAGTTATCAGGATTGTATGATTTAATAAGGGCTTTGGATGAGGAGATAAAAACTTATACATATGATGGAGATACCCAAGTAGATGCCCGAAAAAGCATTAGGCAATCTGGCCATATTGTAATAACTAACCCTGATATGCTTCATGTAGGAATTCTACCTCATCATACAAAATGGATTAAGCTTTTTGAAAACTTAAAATATGTTGTTATTGATGAAGTACATAGTTATCGTGGTGTGTTTGGGAGTCATGTTGCTAATGTGATTAGAAGATTGAGAAGAATTTGTAAATTTTATGGGGCAGATCCTATATTTATCTGTGCTTCAGCTACAATTGATAATCCCGGTGAATTAAGTTCGAAACTAATTGGTGATAAAGTAGAAGTGATTGATAAAAACGGAGCTCCAGCAGGTCCACGAGACTTTATATTCTACAATCCTCCTGTTGTAAATAAAGAGCTTGGAATTCGTAGAAGTTATGTACTAGAGAGCAAAAAAATTGCCTCGATTTTTTTAAAGAATAAAATTAAGACTATAATTTTCACCAGAAGTAGATTGAGAACAGAAATAATATTATCTTACTTAAGAGAGGATAAACCTAAAGATGTTAATATTAGAGGGTACCGTGGTGGATATTTGCCCCGTGAGAGGCGCCAAATCGAAGAAGGCTTAAGAGAAGGTGATATTCACGGTGTTGTCAGTACAAATGCATTGGAGTTAGGAGTTGACATCGGACAACTTGAGGTTAGTATTTTGGCTGGTTATCCTGGTACAATAGCTAGTTCCTGGCAGCAAGCTGGCAGAGCTGGACGGGGACAAAAACGTTCAATATCAATTTTAATTGCTTCCAGCAGTGCTCTGGACCAGTATATCGTTAATAATCCGGAATATTTCTTTGAGCAATCAGCCGAAAGTGCCTTGATTAATCCAAACAATTTAATGATATTACTCTCACATATTAAGTGTGCTGCTTTTGAATTACCTTTTAAAGATGGAGAACTATTCGGGGTAGAAACTACTGAAGAGATCTTAAAGTATTTAGAAGAAAATAATGTGCTTAGATATAAGAGTGGTAAATGGTATTGGTCAGCAGAAAGATATCCAGCAGAGGATATTAGTTTAAGAAGTGCTTCTTCTGATGACTTTGCTGTAGTTGATAGAACTAAGACTGGTAGTCCGCGTGTGATTGGAAGGGTAGATTATTTTAGTGTGCCTACAACAATCCACGAAGATGCAATATATATACATGAAGGGAAACAGTATCAGGTCAAAAAGTTAGATTATGATGGAAAGAAAGCATATGTTAAAGAAGTAGATGTAAACTTTTACACTGATGCAAATTTTGCTGTTGATTTAAGTATATTAGATCAATTTGATAAAAAAGAGTTATTTAAAAGGAGTTCTGAACACGGTGAAGTAGTGGTAAGTGCTCAGGCAACAATGTACAAAAAAGTAAAATTCAACACCCATGAAAATGTAGGTTATGGTGATATTAACTTACCAGAAGTAGAAATGCATACCACTGCCTGGTGGATGAGTCTAGATAAACAATTTGAAGCAGAGTTGGAAAAGAAAGTACTGGAAAACGCTTTATTGGGGCTTTCAAATCTTTTAGTTAATATTGCTCCTATTTACTTGATGTGTGACCCAGGAGATATCAATTCTACAGTTCAAATTAGATCTCCTTTTACTGGAAAACCAACTATATTTATATACGACAGTTATCCTGGTGGTGTAGGATTAAGTGAGAAATTATATAGGATTGACCATAAATTATTAGAATCTGCTTATAAATATCTAAAAAAATGTCCTTGTGAGGGTGGTTGTCCTGCCTGTGTCGGTCCGGTAAATGAAGTGGGACTGAATGGAAAAGAAACTACTCTTTATCTTCTGAAGGAGGTTCTAAAGGGTGAATCTGAGGAATAAGCTAAAAAACTTAGAAAAAAATGATACTTCCCAGCAGCCTAAAAAAAGAAATACCGAATATTTAAATAAAAATGCATTCAGATCTAAAGTTATAGAAAATGAGCATGGAGTTTACTTGAAGGCAAGCGAAATTTATCCTTTGGACTACAAACACGGTTTATATAAAATAAAAAAATTCTTCAAAAATTTGGATACCGATATTTTAGCTACAATAGCTAATGCTGAAGATATAGAAATAAAACAAAATATTATTAACAGTATTTTATTTATTGATACAGAAACTACTGGATTAATGGGTGGTACAGGTACAGTATCTTTTTTAATTGGTATAGGCTATTTTAACAATGAAGAGTTTGTTGTTGAGCAGTATTTAATGAGGGATTATGATGAAGAAACTGCTATGTTAACAGATATTAAAAGTATATTAAAAAGTCATAATATAGTCGTTTCTTTTAATGGAAAGAGCTTTGACCTCCCCTTGATTCAAAGCAGACTGATTTTAAACAGGCTAAAAATGCCTGGTTTTAATATACACGTTGATCTTTTGCATTCTGCGCGAAGGTTGTGGTCATTTTTAGATTCTTGCTCTCTTAATTCACTTGAAGAAAATATTCTTGATTATGAGAGGATTGATGATATACCAGGACATTTAATTCCTGGATTATATTTTGAATTTCTTGAAAATAAAGATTTAATGCAATTAGTTCCCATCTTAGAACATAATAGGTACGATATTTTATCACTGGTTACTCTTTTCAGTCGTTTAAAAGAGATACATCTAGATAATACTGATGATTTAAACCCCCATGAATTGTACCAAATGGGGAGAATTAAGGAAAAAGAAAAAAATTATGAAAGTTGTATTAATTATTTAGAAAAAACTATTGATAATTCAGGACAAGATAGGTTAGAATATAAAGCCATGAAAAAATTAAGCTGGCAATATAAAAGGATAGACCGTTATGAAAAAGCCGTTGAAATTTGGCAAAAGATGATTGAAAAGAACAGCGTTGATATTTTTCCGTATGTTGAGATAGCTAAGTTTTTTGAGCATAAGGAAAATGATTATGAAAAGGCATTAATATACACCAAACAGGCCATTGAATTGTTGAATAAATATAGATATATTACAAACAATTACGATAAAGCATTGAAAGAATTAAAACACAGAAGAGAACGGGTATCAGAAAAATTATCTAAGAGTTGATATTTTTTTAAATATATACAAATATATGATAAAATATAGAAAAATAGATGGGAGTGAGAGTATTGGAGCAAAAACATGTTAATACCTTTTCAATAGTGGGTTATGACCCTCAAACTGAAGAGTTAGGTATTGCAGTTCAATCAAAATTTCTGGCAGTGGGTTCAGTTGTACCCTGGGCAAAAGCAAATGTAGGAGCAGTTGCAACCCAGGCTTTAGCAAATTTAGACTATGGTGAAAAAGGTTTAAAATTATTAAAAGAAGGATTAAACCCTGAAGAGGTTATTGAGAAATTGAGGTCTGAAGATGAAAATGATGCTAGTAGGCAAGTTGGTATTGTAGATAAGGAGGGTAATTCAGCTTCGTTTACAGGAAGTGAATGTTATGATTGGGCCGGTGGAATTACAGGATCTAACTTTGCCTGTCAAGGAAATATTTTGGTTGGTAAAGATACTGTTAAATCCATGGCTGAAAAATTCCAAAATACTGAAGGTGAACTTGCTGGCAGACTGGTGTTAGCTTTAGAAGCCGGTCAAAAAGCTGGGGGAGATAAGAGAGGTAGACAATCTGCAGCTCTGCTTGTTGTTAAAGAAAACGGCAGTTATGGTGGTTATAACGATAAATATATTGACCTTAGGGTTGATGACCATCAAACTCCTATCAAAGAGCTACAAAGATTGTTAGAAATTTTTTATTTATATTTTGGAGATAAGGAAAAAGAAAAATTAGAATTAACCGATTCATTAGTAAAAGAGATCAAGGGTTATTTGAAGGATTTAGGTTTGTTATCAGGTGATATTAATTCTAAAAATAATGATGAGTTTCAACAGTCATTGGAGGTATTTTATCATCAAGAGAACTTTGAAGAACGGGAACAAGATGAAGGTTATATTGATAAAGACATTTTGGAATTTATGAGAAATAAGGCGAATTAATTCATGGAGGTGCTTATTAATGGATAGGAAAGAGTTTATAGTAGAAATTGATGGAATGTCAGATAGGAAGTTAAGACAGTTGTTAAATTTTGTTTATGAGGAATTTGAAAAGGCTAACAAACTAGATTTATTACAGGAAAAGATCGATGAGATAAAGAAGTTTAGTTAAAAAGGAGCCTGAAAGATGGCAGATAATATTTTAATTGTTGATGATGAATATAAAATAAGAAAAGTTATCAAAGCATATCTGGAAAAAGAAGATTACTCTGTAATTACTGCTAAAAATGGGCAGGAAGCTTTGAATTATTTTGAAAATGAAAAGATAAGTTTAATAGTTTTAGACCTTATGCTCCCGGAATTAACCGGTGAACAGGTTTGTAGGAAAATTAGACAGGAATCTGATATTCCTATTATTATGTTAACAGCAAAAGGTCAAGAAAATGAAAGAATAGAAGGATTAAATATCGGGGCGGATGATTATGTTGTTAAACCCTTTAGCCCCAGAGAATTAGTAGCAAGAATTAAAGCTATTTTAAGAAGAAGTAATTATACGACTCCAAAAGCAGAAATTATTAGTTATTTAGGTGGGAAATTTAAAATATATCCTGCTAAAATGAAAGTTACTTATCAGGGCGAAAATATAGAGTTTACTTCTACAGAGTTTGATATCTTATATTATATGACCCGTAATTCTAAGCAGGTTTTATCGAGAGCTCAACTTGTTGATAAAGTTTTGGGTTTAGAATTTAAAGGTTTTGATAGGACTATTGATACTCATATCAAAAATATTCGAAAGAAATTAAGTATAACTGATGAAAAATTGATTGAAACTGTTTATGGGGCTGGATATAGATTTGTAGGTGAATAATTAGATGAGTAAACTTGGGTTGAAGATTTTTATTATTTTTATAATAGTTTCTATCGGGGGTTTATTAATTACTTCGGTATATATTAACTACCGTTTTGACTTTTATTTTGAGAATTATTTAAAGGACATAAGAGAGAATAAAGTTTCGAATTTAAAAAATCTTTTAGAAGAGAGTTATTCTCAGCTAAACAACTGGAATGAAGCCCAAAATATAATTGGCAATTTTGCTAGCCTAAATGATTTTCGGGTTGTTTTGATAAATAACGAAAGGGAAATAATAGCATTTAGTTCTCCCAATATGTTTGGCAAAATGAACCATAATATGAGGGGAGAAATGTCTGAACAAATGAGTGACTCCCCTAATATTAATATAAAAAATTATGAAAGTATGAATTTATATAGCTCAGGAGATAAGGTTGGAGAATTATTATGGCAGCGGTCAAGGCTTGAAGAAATAGCCTCTAATACAGAAGATATTTTTATGGATCAAATTAATAGGGTTATATATATAGCTGCAATTATTACTGCTCTGCTTGTCATAGGTGCAACCTACTTTTTTAGTAAGTATTTAACAAATTCTTTAAATAAGATGAATAAAATGGCCAAAGATGTGGCTGAAGGTAATTTGGAACAAGAAATAAATATAAAAAGTAATGATGAAGTGGGTGAATTAGGAGACACATTTAACCAGATGGTTCGGAAATTAAGATATCTTGAAAAGATCAGAAAGGAATCAGCTTCTGATTTAGCTCATGAACTAAGAACACCGTTAAGTAATATCAAGAATTATATAGAGGCGGTCGAAGATGATGTAATAGAATGGAATCTGCAAACATATCAAGAAGTAAATGAGGAATTAGAAAGATTAATTAAATTAGTGAACAGATTGAATGAATTAAATGAAGCAGAAGCAAAAATTTTAAATTCTGATAAACAAGAATTTAATTTAAAGGAATTAGTTAATAAAATAGTAAAGAACTATAAGTTGTCGGCTCTAAAGAAAAACATTGATTTTAATCTTCAAATAGAAAACGAGCCTAAGATTTATGCAGATAAAAACGCAATAAAACAGATATTTAATAATATTATCTCAAATGCACTTCGATACTCATCTAAAGGTGAGAGTATTGAAATAGATATTAAAGAATTCGCGAATAATTTTAAAATATCTATTTCTAATAAAGGCACCAAAATAGATCAAAAGGATCTACCTTATTTATTTGAAAGGTTTTATAGAACTGATAAATCAAGGTCTCAGAAAAATGGTGGTTTAGGGATTGGACTAACTATTACTCTTAATTTGGTAGAGGCTCACGGGGGGAGTATTGAAGTTGAGAGTGATAAAAATTTAACTACTTTTATAATAGAACTTCCCAAAAGTAGTTAATCAAGGTGGTACTATTTTACTTGACATTAAGAGGTTCTTATGCTAAAATTACTAATGTTTGACACCATGCGAAAGTGGCGGAATTGGCAGACGCGCTAGATTTAGGATCTAGTGGGGTTTCCTCATGGGGGTTCGAGTCCCCCCTTTCGCACCATTTTCAAATATCCAATAAACCTTGACTAAAACCCCGAATTGGCACCTGCCATATCGGGGCTTATTGACATTGTAAAGAAAAATATAAAGGTTTTCGACGAAAGGATGATAAAGAAGTGGAAATAAAAAAGAATGATTTGGAAGGAAATAAGGTTGAATTAGAAGTGGAAATAGAATTAGAAAGAGTAAATGAGGCTTTAGAACAAGCTTATAAGAAAGTTGTTAAAGATATTGATATATCAGGATTTAGAAAAGGTAAAGTACCTCGTAAAGTATTGGAAGCAAGGTATGGAAAAGAAATTCTTCATAAAGATGCTTTAGATATACTTATTCCACAAGGTTATAGTGAAGCAATTGAAAAAACAGGAATTGAACCTATTGACCAACCCGATATTAAAGATTATAATATAGAAGAGGATGAACCTTTTACATTTACAGCAGAAGTAGAAGTAAAACCTGGCGTTGAATTAGGAGAATATAAAGACTTAGAAATCGAAAAAGAAGATGCTGAAGTTACTAAAGAAGAGATAGAAGCTGAAATAGATAAAGCTCGCAACCAGCACAGTCAATTGGTCAGCATAGATAAAGAGGTTGTTGAAGAAGGCGACTTTGTAATAATTGACTTTGAAGGTAAAAAAGACGGAGAAAAATTTCCGGGTGGAAGTGCAGAAGAATATAGTTTAGAAATTGGTTCGAATACATTTATTCCCGGGTTTGAAGATCAATTAGTAGGTGCTAAAGTAGGAGAAGAACTTACAGTAAATGTTACTTTCCCTGAAGATTATAATGCAAAAGATTTAGCTGGTGAAGATGTAGTCTTTGATGTTGAAGTAAAAGAGATTAAAGAAAAACAGCTTCCGGATTTAGATGCTGAATTTGCTATAGAAGTAAGTGATTATGAAACTTTCGAAGAATATAAAGCGAGCGTAAAAGAAAGGCTTCAAGAGAATAAAGAAGAACGTACTGAAAGAGAATATGAAAATAAATTAATTGAAACTGCTTCTGAAAATGCTGAAGTTGATGTTCCAGCCAAAATGGTAGAAGAAGAACTTAATAAAATGTATCAAAATTTTGCTCAAAGTGTATCCCAACAGGGCATGGATGTTGAGGAATACCTTGATTATATGGGTATAGATGAAGAAGGTTGGAGAGAACAAAATAGAGAAGCAGCAGAAAATAGAACGAGAAGCAACTTAATTTTAGAAGCAATAGCTGAAAAAGAAGGAATTGAGATCAGTGAAGAAGAAATAGAAGAACAGATAGAAGAAATTGCTGAGAATAATGATCAAGATCCTGAACAGATTAAAGCATTCTTACAAATGCAGGGTCAGCTAGATGGATTAAAAGATGGACTCAAGATGCAAAAAACTATAGAATATTTAAAAGAAAATAATTAGATAAAGATAAATAATTATAAGGGGGAATTATAATGAGTGGACTAATCCCTATGGTGGTTGAACAAACTAATCGCGGAGAACGTTCATATGATATATATTCTAGACTATTAAAAGATAGAATTATTTTCCTTGGTAGTCAAGTAACAGATGATATTGCTAATCTTATAATTGCACAGCTTTTATTTTTAGAAGCCGATGATCCTGACAAAGATATTTATTTATATATAAATAGTCCCGGTGGGTCAGTTACTGCCGCCTTAGCTATTTATGATACAATGCAGTATATAAAACCGGATGTTGTAACAATTTGTATGGGACAGGCAGCGAGTGCAGGGGCATTATTATTAGCAGCAGGTGCAGAAGAAAAAAGATATGCTTTACCTTATTCTAGAGTTATGATTCATCAACCTGCTGGAGGAGTGCAAGGAAAAGCGACAGATGCAGAAGTTCATATAAATGAATTGATGAGAATAAAAGATTTACTGAATGAAATACTAAGTAAACACACTGGTAAATCTATGGAGAAGATCAGTGGAGATGTTGAAAAGGATTATTTCATGACCTCAGAGCAGGCCAAAGATTATGGTATTATTGATGAAGTAATATCAAGAAGTGAGATGAAAGATAAAAAGAATAAAGAATAGGGTTATTAGAGGTGATTAAATGTTTAAATTTGAAGATGAAGAAGAGGGACAATTAGAATGTTCATTTTGTGGTAAATCTCAAGATGAAGTTAAAAAACTTATAGCAGGTCCGGGTGTATATATTTGTAATGAATGTGTAGACTTATGTAATGATATACTTGAAGAAGAATTAAGTGTAGATTTAGACCTTAATTTTAGTAATATTCCTAAACCTGTGGAAATTAAAAACATTTTAGACCAGTATGTAATTGGACAGGAAAGAGCCAAAAAGACTCTTTCTGTTGCAGTATACAACCACTATAAAAGAATTAATTCTGATATGAAAATTGACGATGTAGAATTACAAAAGAGTAATATACTTATGGTCGGTCCTACTGGCTGTGGTAAAACATTACTAGCCCAGACTTTAGCCGGAATATTAGATGTTCCATTTGCAATTACAGATGCTACATCTTTAACTGAAGCCGGTTATGTTGGAGAAGATGTAGAAAATATTTTATTGAAATTAATTCAAGCTGCAGATTATGATATAGAAAAAGCTGAAAAAGGAATTATATATGTTGATGAAATTGATAAATTAGCTCGTAAATCAGAAAATCCTTCTATAACTAGAGATGTTTCTGGCGAAGGAGTTCAACAGGCTTTATTGAAAATAATTGAGGGTACTACTGCTAATGTTCCACCAAAAGGTGGTAGAAAACACCCCCATCAACAATTTATTCAGATAGATACAGCAAATATCCTCTTTATATTTGGGGGATCATTTGATGGGTTAGAAAAAATAATAAAATCTAGAGTAACTGATAAAGTAATGGGTTTTGGGGCTGATATAAAATCCAAGGAAGAAAAGGATAATATTGGCGAAATACTAAAATATCTATTGCCACAGGATCTACTACATTATGGTTTAATTCCTGAATTTGTAGGGAGAATGCCTGTTATTGCAACACTGAATGAATTAAGTGTAGAAGATTTAGTTCAGATTTTAACAGAACCGAAAAACGCCTTGACCAAACAGTATAAAAAGTTTTTTGAAATGGATCATGTTGATTTAGAGTTTACAAAAGAGGCTCTTCAAGCTATTGCAAAAAAGACTCTGGAAGTAAATACTGGTGCGAGAGGTTTAAGATCGGTTGTTGAAGATACAATACTAGAGATAATGTATGATTTACCTTCTCAAAATGATATTACTAAATGTATAATTGATGAAGGTGTAATTGAAAAAAGTAAAGAACCAGAATTAATACGGAGTAAAAAAGTAAGTGAGGACAGAGAAGAAAGTGCATAAGGACTTAACAGAGATAATAATGAATTTTCATTATTATCTCTTTTTTACTGGTTCGACAAAATAATTTGATTTAAAAATGTAATAAGATATAATTATTGTAAGGAAATAAGTTAGAATTGTAATATATTAGTTTGTGAGGTGAAATTGATGAAAGATTTAGAATCTGTAAAAATTAGTGATGGGGATATTGAAAGAATTGACCAAGATTATATTGAATTACCTCTTTTAGCATCTAGAGGTGTAGTTGTATTTCCCCATATGGTGATCCCTCTTTTAGTGGGGAGAGATAGATCGATAGAGGCTTTAGAAAAAGCTATGATTGAAGAAAAAAGAATACTGATAGCTGCTCAAAAAGATGAAACTATCGAAGAACCTGTAGAAGATGAGTTATATAGAGTGGGTACAATTACAGAAGTAAAGCAATTAGTAAAATTACCAAACGGTATGATTAAGGTAATTGTAGAAGGTATTCAAAGAGCTAAAATAAAAGAATTTTTGCAAAAAGATGAATTTTTCAAGGTAAAAGCTGAAGTTTTCAATGAAGATGATGTAATTTATGATGAAGAAGATTATGAAATAGAAGCTTTAATGAGAACTGTTGTGGATTATTTTAAGGAATATGTTAAATATAACCGGAACTTTCCAGCAGAAACAATGGTTTCTGTGATAAATATTGAAGAACCTGGTAGGTTAGCAGATATTATAGCTTCAAATCTGGAATTGAAATATAAAAAAGAGCAAAAATTATTAGAAGCTTTTTCTAATAAAAAAAGACTGGAACTACTTATGAAAATCATCAAAAAAGAAATAGAAATATTGAAGATAGAAAATGATATAAATGAAAGAGTTAAAGACCAGGTAGAAAAGACCCAGAAAGAATATTTTTTAAAAGAAAAATTGAAAGTAATAAAAGATGAACTAGATGAAGGCGATATTGATGAAATAGAGGATTATAGACAGCAGATGGAAGATATTGAACTTCCTGAAGAAGTTGAAGAAAAAATTGAAAAAGAAATTAAAAAATTAAATAAGACTCCTTCTATGTCGCCAGAATCTACAGTGATTAGAAATTATTTGGATTGTATACTCGATTTACCCTGGGATCAGGAAAAGAATACCGAGATAAATATTAAAGAAGCAGAAAAAATATTAGAAGAAGACCACTATGGTCTTGAAGATGTTAAAGAAAGGATTATAGAATATCTAGCAGTCAGGAAAATTTCTAAAAAGAAAAAAAGCCCGATTCTCTGTTTAGTTGGAGCACCAGGAGTAGGCAAAACATCTCTAGGGCGTTCTGTAGCCCGGGCATTAGAAAGAGATTTTGTTAGAATGTCATTAGGTGGTGTTCGAGACGAAGCTGAAATTAGAGGCCATAGGAGAACTTACATTGGATCCAGGCCTGGAAGAATTATTAATTCTATGAGGGATGCTGGAAGCAAAAATCCTGTCTTCTTATTAGATGAGGTAGATAAGATGTCTGCTGATTTTAGAGGTGATCCAGCTTCTGCTTTGTTAGAGGTATTAGATCCTGAACAAAATAATGAATATACAGATCATTATTTAGAAGTTTCCTTTGATCTATCTGATGTATTATTTATAACAACTGCAAATGTAACTAGCACTATTCCTGCACCTTTATTAGACAGGATGGAGGTAATAGAATTACCTGGATATACTGAAGATGAGAAGGTTAAAATCGCTGATAGACATCTTGTTCCCCGCATTTTAAATGAACATGGTTTAGATGAAGATCAGATTAATATTTCCAATAATGCCTTATATAAAATTATTAGGGAATATACAAGGGAAGCAGGAGTCAGGAATTTAGAACGAGAGATTTCTGCTATAGTTAGAAAAATTAGTAAAGAAATAGTAGAAGGTCGAGAGAAAAAAGCTCGCATAACAAAACGAAACGTTGATAAATATCTAGGGGTCCGTAAATTTAAGTACGAGGTAGCTAAAAAAGAAAACAGAATTGGTGTAGCCACTGGTTTAGCATATAATCAGGCTGGTGGAGATATATTAGATATAGAGGTAGCTGTAGTGCCTGGTAAAGGTGAAGTAACTTTAACAGGTTCATTAGGTGATGTGATGAAAGAATCAGCCAAAGCTGCTTTAAGTTATATAAGGTCTAAACATGAAGAATTAGAGTTAGAAGAGGATTTTCATGAGAATTATGATATCCATATTCATGTTCCTCAAGGAGCTATACCAAAAGATGGTCCTTCAGCAGGAATCACAATGGCTATGTCAATCGCTTCCGCTTTGACTAAAAGGAAAGTGAGAGGAGATTATGCAATGACTGGTGAAATTTCACTTAGAGGTAGAGTATTACCTGTGGGTGGAATAAAAACTAAGATTTTAGCTGCTAAAAGAGCCGGAATTAATACAATTGTATTACCAAAAGAAAATGAGGAATCAATGAGTGAAATCCAAAACTATTTGAAAAAAGATCTTGAGATTAATTATGTAGAGCATATGGATGAAGTTATTGATTTACTCTTAATGGAGGAATAGTAATTGAAAATAATAAATCCCAAATTTGTAAAAAGCGCACATACAATTGAGGGTTATCCATATAATAATCTCCCGGAAATAGCTTTTGCCGGGAGATCAAATGTAGGTAAATCTTCTATGATTAATACTATATTAAATCGTAAAGGTCTGGCAAAGACTAGTTCTAAACCCGGACATACCAGAAGTATAAACTTTTTTGATATTGATAACAAATTCTATTTAGTAGATTTACCAGGTTATGGATTTGCGAGAGTATCTGAAGAAGAAAAAGAAAAATGGAATACCTTAATTAATGATTATTTACATTACAGAAAAAATTTAAGGGGAATAGTCATGATTATAGATGCCCGCCACAAACCTACTGAACAAGATCAGATAATGCTTAATTGGATTAGAGAGGTTAGAATCACTAAAATTATTGCTGCTACTAAAGCTGATAAATTGTCGAATAATGAAAAAACTAAGCAAAAAGAAGTTATTACTAGAACTCTGGGGTTTACAGAAGATGAAAGATTTACATTTTTTTCTGCTAAGAGTGCTGAAGGGAAAAAACAAATATTTTCCTTTATAAACAAAATAATTAAATAGAGGTGTAGAGATAGGGATGGGGTCACAATCTTATACGAACTCATTTGCAACAATATATGATGATGTTATGAAAATAGTACCCTATTACTCTTGGTATAAGTATTTAAAACACATTTTATATTATTATGATAAAAATCCCAAAAAAATTATGGAATTGGCATGTGGAACCGGTAATATGATGAAATATTTTTCTGATGGAGCAGATAAAATATATGGTATTGATAAGTCTGAAGACATGCTGGCAATTGCCCAAAATAAATTTAGTAATAATGGTAATGTTAAATTCTTTAACACAGATATGAGTAGAAAGATCAAATATAACAATTTTGATTTTATTTACTCTGTTTTCGATAGCATGAATTATATTTTAGAATTTGAAGAACTGATAAATGTTTTTGAAAACGTTTATTTAAATTTAATTAAAGAGGGTATATTTGTATTTGACATTAATACAGAATATAGGTTAATGGATATTGGAGAGGGCAGAAAAAAGCTCACAGGGGATAATTATACCTGTTACTGGAAAGATATTGTAGATAAAGAAAATGGGAAATGGATAGTTGAGTTGAACATTTATCTGAATAGAGATGATGAGATAAAGAATTTCACTGAAACCCATGTCGAAACGAGCTATCCCTTAGATAAAATAAAAAAAGGCTTATTGAATACAGGGTTTCAACATGTAGATTATTTCCGTTCATTTACTTTTAACAAAGGTGATCCAAAAAATGATAGAATTCATTTTGTGGCACTTAAACAAAAACCCGAAGTGAGTTATTTAAAACAAATAATGACTAAAATTAAATGGAATATAATAAGTCCTTTTATATCTAGATTTTAAGGTCCTTAAAGTTCTGAGAGATATTGAGAGTTTTTTATAATTTTAAAATGGTAGGGCTAACAGGATTCGAACCTGTGGCCTACAGATTAGGAATCTGCCGCTCTATCCTACTGAGCTATAGCCCCACTACTTATTTAGTATATTATTATAATAATGATGTGTCAAGGGTGAGAAAATAAATAATAGTTATTATAATATTTTTAAGTTGACAATAGATCAAATCATTTTTAAAATTCACATTTTATTATCGTATATATTTTTAATTTCATCTTGTTTTAATACTCGATTATAAATTCTTATATTTTGGATTATTCCCTTAAAATAATTAGGTTTTCCATTCCAGTAACCCTTGCCAATCCACATTGCTTTGTGTTTTACTGCATTTTCAAAAAATTGTGATGAATTTGAATCACCAAAATTATATCTTCTATTTACCATTTCCTCTCCATTTAAATATCCTGTATTATAATTTTCACCCACTATTGCCACAAAGTGATACCATGTATTTTCTTCTATTGCCTTATTAGAATCATAACAAAATGTAGGATAGTCACAACCATCTGCAAAGATTGTAAAGTATAAATTTTTAGAATTGTAGTGCATAGGGTCATGACCAACTTCGATTATTAATCCTTGATTTGATGCATCGGGCATATTTTTGCAGGGGTTTTTAGCTCCGTAATATAATATTGGTCTAATACCATTTCTGTCAGGGATATCTTGAACTTTAAACCATATTGAGATTGAGCCTAAATTTAAATTTTTTAGATTATAGTTTTGTAATTCTATAAAATCATCTTGCCCATTAAACATTACTGCATTATCAGAAAAATTATTTCCGTGTTTAGTTCCTTCTATTAACCCTGAAGTATCTTTAATTATATTATCTTTTTCATTAAATTTTAAATATGTTATTAAACCATCTTCAAGGTTGATTTCAGAGCTAGAACTGGTTGTTAAATTTGGCATTATAACAAGAAAAATCATTGTAGATGATATTAAAAATGTCTTTATTAATTTATTCAATTTTTTAAAACCTCCTTTTCCAATGGAATTATAAATTTCTGATAGATTCTTCTAAATAAGTGATAATTTTGCTGGATTTGATTTATATAAATAAAATGCCGCAGTTATCGTTAACCATTTCTATAATTTCTTTCTATTAAAGATATATTTCAACCAGAATATATATTTGTTATAATAGGAACAGAAAGTTTAAAGTAGGTGGTGTGAGTTTGTTAACTATCAAATGTAGTAAATGCAAGAACAAATTATTTAAATATAAGAAAATAGGAAAAGGAAAGGTCTTGAGATGTTGGAAAAGTAAAATAACAAGAATATATGATACTAAAGTTGAAAATGGAAAATTAAGATGTGGTAAATGTGGTAATATAATTGGAGATTTAGGAAGAAAGAGCAAAGAACCCACCCTTTTTTAAATGGGTGATAAATTTGCTCGGTTTTAATCTATCGATACCATATGTAACACCGAAAAAAATTGTTATATTTTACTTTATAACTTACTATTGATACACTATGTGTAAGAAAGGTGGTAAGTTATGAGTAATAAAAATAATTTGGTTCATGCTAGAACTTGTGTTTATAATGTTGGATATCATATTATTTTTACAACCAAATACCGCAAACAGGTTTTTAAAGATAAAATCGAATCTAGACTTAAAGAAATTTT
>JAWOEZ010000058.1:0-23755 GCA_046482435.1 Halanaerobiales bacterium | reverse complement strand
TTATTTGTTTAATAATTCCTCCTACTATATAAATTCACTATTAATTACTATAATCCTGCAAAATATTAACAGATGATGAAAATTATATTCAATCAAAAAATCCCCGGCCGGATTTTCTCCAGCCAGGGCAATATTTATACTCAAAATATTAAATTGTTGTCAAATTGTTGTCAATTTACTTTTTTGCTATTTTTAAAATCCTCTACAATCCCTGATATAACAATGGTGCGCCCGGAAGGACTCGAACCCTCAGCCTACTGATCCGTAGTCAGTCGCTCTATCCAATTGAGCTACGGGCACGTTTAATATTTTAATACTTCTTAACTTAACATATCAAACTGCACACACTATTATACATACTAAAAATACCATTGTCAAGGTCAAGTAACCAACTGCCTTACTGCTTTTAGCCCAAGTTATAAGCGTTTATATTTTATATTCTTCAATTAATTAATTCAATTTATCCTGGCTGTTCCGATTGAACAATTATCTCTTCTAACATAGCAAAAATTTTTTCAAGTGTTCTAGATGAATCATCCATAGTTCTAATATTTTTTAAATTGAAAAATTTCACCCTTCATTTGCTTTGTTTATATCTCTAATACATGCAAATTTCTCATCAGCATATTCATTTAACTCTTCATTTATACCTGCCCTTTCCCAGGAGAAAGAAGCAGCTTCATCAGCTATATATTAATCACTCTATTAATCTAAAAACTCCCACCCCAGGTTTCTAGAATGGAAGAGATTTTTTTAAAAAAACAATTACTTATCTCTGAATATTAATCATAATAAGGGCAACTATTGTTAAAACTATAGCTACTTTCTCTTTTCTATTTAAAGTTTCTCCATATATAAAGTACCCTGCTACACTGATAACCACGATACTGCCGGCACTAAATATTGGAAAGACAACTGCTGTTTTAAGTTGATCAAGTGCATTTATCAAGAAAAAGGATGAGAACAAATTAGGAATTCCAACTCCAATACCTATCATAAATTCTTCATATCTCAGATTATAATCTTTTATCATTACATAAACAGCACTAATAATAAAAGCGGTTGTAAATACGAAAAATAAAAATAAGTTTTTTTCATAAATTCTACCGTAATATTGAAAAAACTTATTCGTGAATTCTGCTAATCCACCAAAAATGAATAAAGAAATTAAAGTCCATTTAACGGCCTCTCTCCAGTTTTTGTTAAAAGGAAAATTAACTACTACAATAGCTATTAACGCTAATATAATTCCAACCCATTGGATATTTCCCGGGATTTCATTCCAGAAAAATATAGCCAAGATCATAGGAATCAATATACCCAGTTTAGCAAAAGTTCCCGCTAAACCAACTCCATCTTTCTGGACACTTTTTTGATAAAATATAAAAGCTAAAAAGAAAAATATACCACCAATAATACCAATGAAAACAGCCCAAACATTACTGGACTCAACGGTAAATTTTAACTGTTGATTTGTGAAAACAAGGTTGAATTCCTGAATAAAGTTTTTAAAATCCAATAAACTAGGCCAAATTATTTTTTCTGAGGACATAACTAAAAACAAACTAATTAAAGAAGCTACCAAGTAGTTTGAAGAAGTTATCAAATAACGATTTGAGTTCCTACTTTCACTATACCTAAATATTAAAGCTATTGATGAACTACATAAGATTGCAAATAATAAGGATAACAAGATACCAACTCCTAGAAATGTAAATTCAATTTATATACTAACATATCTTTTAGTAAATAAAAAGAAAAAACCGGGCTCTTACACCCGATTTTGTACTTGTTTTCTTATTTAATTATATTATTCTTCCTCAGGCTCTGGTTCTAATGATTCTTCTAATCTATTATATGCTTGATATCTATCTATCGCATCCTGTTCAGCCTGGTCGAATAATCTTTCTGCGACTTCAGGGAATTCTTGTTTTAACTTAGCATAACGGACCTCACTAAGTAAGAATTCTTCAAAATCGCCTTCAGGTTTATCAGAATCAAGGGAGAATGGATTCTTACCCTCTTCTTTTAATTCAGGATTATATCTATATAGATGCCAGTATCCTGCTTCTACAGCTCTTTCCTCTTCATCAACACTGCAGTTCATCCCACTTTTCAGACCATGTGCAATACATGGAGCATAAGCTATAATCAAGGATGGTCCAGGATAAGCTTCAGCTTCTTTAATAGCTTTGACAGTCTGGTTCATATCGGCACCAAGTGCGATTTGAGCAACATATACATAACCATATGTCATTGCCATTCTACCTAAGTCCTTCTTCTTAGTTCTCTTACCGGCTGCATCGAATTTAGCTGCTGCAGCAGTTGGAGTAGCTTTAGAAGACTGACCACCGGTATTAGAATAAACCTCAGTATCAAATACTAATACATTTACGTCATCGTCTTGAGCTAATACATGGTCTAAACCACCATAGCCGATATCATATGCCCAACCGTCTCCACCAAAGATCCATTGAGATTTCTTAACTAAGAATTCCTTGTTTTCTAAAATGAAGTCCACTAGTTCATTATCTTTTTCTTCTTTTAGTAGAGGCATCATTTTTTCTTTGGCTTCTTTGGACGCTTCGGCATCATCTTTACCTTCCATCCAGTCTTTAAATACATCTTTTAGTTCATCTGAGATATCAGTTTCAAGAGCCTGTTCCATCTTCATCTTCAACTGATCTCTAAACTGCTCCATACCAAGATACATTCCATAACCATATTCTGCATTATCTTCAAATAAGGAGTTAGCCCAGGCTGGACCATATCCTTCTTCATTTGTAGTATAAACAGCAGTTGGTGCTGTACCGCCCCAGATTGAAGAACAACCAGTTGCATTTGCAATAATCATTCTTTCTCCAAATAACTGAGTAACTAGTTTTGCATAAGCGGTTTCACCACAGCCTCCACAAGCTCCGTGGAACTCAAGTAACGGTTGGGAGAACTGACTACCTTTAACAGAGAATTTATTGGCTTGATCCTCTTTATAAGTTACATTTTCAGATACATAACCCCAATTATCTTTCTGGGCTGCAAGTTGTTCTTCAAATGGTTCCATGACTAAAGCCTTTTCAGGTGCGGGACAAACCTCAACACAAACTCCACAGCCTGTACAATCCAGAGGACTTACTTGCAGTCTGTATTCCAATCCTTCCATACCTTTACCCAATGGTTTCAGTGTTTTTAAACCTTCAGGTGCATTAGTTCTTTCTTCTTCATCCAATAAGAAAGGTCTAATTACAGCATGAGGACATGAAATTGCGCACTGATTACATTGGATACAATTATCAGGCTGCCATTCCGGTACATTTACTGCTATTCCGCGTTTCTCATATTTTGACATTCCGGGCGGGAAGTGTCCATCTTCTCTGCCTACAAAAGTGCTAACAGGGAGAGAATCTCCTTCCTGTTTTAGGATAACATTTTGTACGTTTTTAACAAAATCAGGAACATCTTCTTCTTCAACTTCTTCACTTTCAGCTTCTGCCCATTCTGCGGGAATATCAATTCTTTCAAGGGCATCCATTGCTCTATCTACCGCTTTTTTGTTCATATTAACTATCATTTCGCCTTTATGTCCATAAGTATCTTCAATAGCATCTTTTAGATATTCGATAGCTTCATCAACAGGTAAGATTTCTGCTAATTTAAAGAAAGCAGTCTGCATTACCATATTAATTCTGTTACCCAAACCTACTTCCTGCGCAAGATCAACAGCATTTATAATATAGAAGTCAATATCATTTTCTGCAAGATAGCGTTTCATCTCAGCAGGTAATCGTTCATCTAATTCATCTTCAGTCCAATTTGTATTTAAGACAAAAGTACCATTTGGCTTAAGATCAGATAACATGTCAAATCTTTCAACATATGAATCTTTATGACAGGCTACATAGTCAGCTTCATCGATGAGATAAGTTGATTTAATAGGTTGTTCTCCAAAACGAAGGTGTGATACTGTTACACCACCTGATTTTTTAGAGTCATAGGAGAAATAGGCCTGTGCATATTTATCTGTGTTATCACCGATGATCTTAATAGCATTCTTATTAGCGCCTACTGTTCCGTCAGAACCAAAGCCCCAAAACTTACATCTTACAGTACCTTCTGGTGTTGAATCTATTTTTTCAACTGGTTCCAATGATTTATATGTAACATCATCATTTATGGAAATTGTAAATTCATTTCTGGGGTCATCTTTTTTAAGATTGTCAAATACGGCTTTGATATCCGTTGGAGTTGTATCTTTAGAACTTAAACCATAGCGGCCACCAACTATTTCTGGTTTGTTCTCCTTGTCATAGAATAGGGAACGAACATCCTCATAAAGAGGTTCTCCTACAGATCCTGGCTCTTTTGTCCTATCTAGTGTAGAGATTTTTTCTACTGAGTCAGGCAATACGTTCATAAAATACTTTTCAGAAAACGGTCTATATAGGTGAACTTTAATTACACCAACTTTTTCGCCCTGATCCAATAAATAATCGACAGTTTCTTCAATAGTATCAGTAACAGAACCCATTGCCACAATTACACGTTTTGCATCTTCTGCACCATAATAATTAAATGGATGGTATTCTCTACCGGTTAATTTTGAAATTTCCTTCATATTATCTGCCACAATGTCAGGTATTTTATCATAGTAGCGATTCACAGCTTCTCTAGCCTGGAAGAAAATATCGGGGTTCATCGCAGTACCCTTTGTTACAGGATGTTCAGGGTTTAATCCCCCGTGCCTGAATTCCTGGATTGCATCATAGTTGACCAATTCTGCTAGATCATCATAGTCCATTACATCAATTTTTTGATATTCATGAGAAGTACGGAAACCATCAAAGAAATGTACAAAAGGTAAGCTTGAATCGATTGCAGATAAATGTGCTACCCCTGCAAGATCCATTACTTCCTGCACACTACCTGATGCTAACATCGCAAATCCTGATTGTCTTGTCGCCATCACATCTGAATGATCACCAAATATTGATAAAGCATGTGTTGCAATACTACGTGAACTCACGTGAAATACTCCGGGTAAAAGTTCTCCCGCTATCTTATACATATTAGGAAGCATCAATAATAGTCCTTGTGAAGCAGTAAAGGTTGTCGTTAAAGCACCTGCTGCTAAAGAACCGTGAACAGCTCCTGAAGCTCCCCCTTCAGATTGCAGTTCAGATAACTTAACTTCTTGTCCAAAAATATTTTTTCTGCCATGTGCACTCCATTCATCTACTAATTCCGCCATCGGGGATGAAGGAGTAATTGGATAGATTGCAGCAACATCGGTAAAAGCATAACCAACATGTGCCGCAGCAGTGTTTCCATCCATCGTCTTCATTTTATTTGCCATCTTCTTTCCCCCTTTATATTAGTTAAGTGAAATATATACTTATTCTAATTCTATTTTAGTATATTATACTAAATTTGCTGTGTCAAATTTTATAAAATTATTACAACCAACTGGTAATTGTGACCTACTTTCATCCTATTTTTGGACTTGATTTTATTATTATGCTATACTATTATATAAATGATACAAAAGTATTAATAAAAAAAGGAGAGTACCTATATGATATACAATAATTTTGGAGAACAGGATTGGAAAACTTCTATTTTAGGTTTAGGATGTATGCGGTTACCGGTTATTGATGGCGATAGCGAGAATATTAATGAAGAAAAAGCTATTGAACTTATTAGGTATGCTGTAGATAACGGAATTAACTATCTTGATACTGCCTGGCCCTATCATGGTGGAAATAGTGAAGAGCTTGTAGGTAAAGCATTAAGTGATGGTTATAGAGAAAAAGTAAAGTTAGCCACTAAACTCTATACACCAGGTGTAGAAAGTATTGAGGACTGTGACTATTATTTAAACGAACAATTAGAGCGTCTACAAACCGATCATATCGACCTATATCTTCTCCATGCTTTAAATAGAAAGTACTGGGAAAACTATAAAAGTGTAAATATCACCAAATGGCTGGAAGAAAAAAAAGAAGAAGGTAAAATAAATAACATAGGTTTTTCCTTCCATGACAGCTATGATTTGTTTGAGGAGATCATAGACTATTTTGATTGGGATTTCTGTCAAATTCAGTATAACTATCTTGATACTGAATTCCAAGCTGGAAAAAAAGGCCTTAAATATGCCAAAGATAAAGGAATAGCAGTTGTAATAATGGAACCATTACGGGGAGGAACACTTGCTAAGACACCACCGGCCGAAGTTAAAAACATTTTAGATAAAAGCAATAATGAAAGAAATGCTGTTGAGTGGTCTCTGCAGTGGCTTTGGGACCAAGAGAAAGTAGATGTAATACTCAGCGGGATGAGTACTATGCGGCAGTTAAAAGAAAATATCGAATTAGCTAGTAAAGCTGATCAAAATAGATTAAATGAAAAGGAAATGAATTTAATCAAAAAAGCTCGCCGGAAGTTTTTAGATATCTTCCCGGTTGCATGTACAGGCTGTAATTACTGTATTCCATGCCCGGAAGGTGTTGCAATCCCAAATGTATTTTCACTTTACAATGAAGCTCAAATTTATGATGAATATGATGAAAATAAAAAGAGGTATTTTAGAATGAGTGAAAGTTCAAGAGCCGATAACTGCATAGAATGTGGACAATGTGAAGAGGCCTGCCCTCAGAACTTAGAAATTATTGACTACCTTAAAGATGTTACCTCATATTTTGCTGGTTAAATTTAAAATATATTAAAATATTAGGAAAAGAGAAGCCGGAATTCCGGCTTCTCTTTTAATTATTATCTATGGCTTTGATAATAACTAATCTAAATAACACTTACTTTAATTCCAGCTTCACATTAAAATTGACATTTATATTAACATCTTGGGGTGAAATTTCTGGAACCGGCAATGATTTTTGGCTAGACACTGTCTCACTTCTCGAAATACGGTAATTATATATACTGTAGTTATCATTTATATCCAACTTCGATATCTTATAACTTTCCTTATCTAAACTTTCTTTAATAACTTCAGCTTTATTTTCTATTTGTTTTATCCCCTCTTTAATTACTTCATTTTTGGCTTTCTCAGGATGTTCTAATCCATAACTAATCCCTTTAATATTAGTAGCCCCGATAGTTACTACTCTTTCAATAACATCTCCTAACTGTTCTAAATTGTCAGTTTCAACTTTAATCATTGTGGTTACTTCATAATATAAGACCCTTTCTTTATTTTCCTCTATCTGCCTTTGATTCACATTAAATGTGGAAGTATTATAGCTAAGATCTTCAAATTCTTTTAAAGCCTTTATGACATTATTCATCCGGTTTGTCGTATTACTATAGGCGGTTTCTAAATCTTTTTTCTGGGACCATACTTCGACATTAATGTTTGCCACCTCGGGTTCAAATGCTCTTTCTATTTTGTGGCTTAAATTTACTTCTGTAACCTGATCTTCTTCACCCGCAATAACAGCCTGTGAAAAGACTAAAAAGAACATCAATGTGAAAATAAAGAAAACGTGCTTTTTATTAATTCTCATCTCACTTACCGCCTCCTCTTATAATTTCGGCAAACTCATCAGGCAGTTCACTGTCTTTTATATCTTGAGCTATCTTTTCATAATCGTATCTGATACTCCTTAACTCAGTACTAACACTTTCTTTTCCGAGGTTTAAAATTAAATACTTTGCTTCCCTACTAAATGATTTCTGTTCTTGATGATAGGGCTTTTGTTTTCCCACACTCCCCTCATTAATTAATAGTTTATCATTAATTTTTTTTACATAGGGGAGATGGGTATGGCCAGTGACCATTATATCAGCATCATAATCCTCCATCATCCTCTTGATACTGCGGCCTGGGTGGTTAAAGAATAAATACTGATTGATTTTGCGGGGACTGCCGTGTACCAATAAAACCTTTTCCCCTTCCACTTCAAACTTGATATTTTCCTGCAGGGCTTTTAAAAAATCTTTATTTTGATCAGTGACTTCCTTTTTAGTCCATTCCAAGGATCTATCTCCGAGAGCCTTTTTTTCCTGAGTTTTATATGCACAACCACAATCATCGAGGTTAAAACCTACTCCTTTATCATAATTACCCATCACAGTTTCAATTTCATTTTCTTTAATGAGTTCTATTACTTCATTAGGATAGGGACCATAACCTACTAAATCACCTAAACAGTAAGTTTTATCAACACCTACGTACTCTATATCTTCCATTACAGCTTCTAAAGCTGAAATATTTCCATGTATATCAGAAAATATTGCTATCTTCATTAGATACCGCCTCCTTTTATTATTATGCTATTCTTAATTATAATAATACATTATTAGATAAGTATTATTCAACTCTTTTCACAAAATTTAACATAAATTTAAAATTATTAGAGGATAACCCCTTTTTACATTTAAGTTATTATAAGTATAGCAAAAAAATTTGGAGTGTTAACAATGAATAATAGTGAAAACACATATTCTTTTAAATATTTCTTTAAAACTTATAGAAATAGATATCTTTTAGGAATTGTTTGGCTAATCTTAGTTGATGCACTACAGCTGGCTATCCCCTGGCTATTAGGTGACTTCACAGACCGGCTACAGCTGAGAACGATTAAGATGAGGGGGATTATCTTATATGCCCTGATTATTATCGGGATAGCTGTTCTGACAGCAGTCTTTAGATACCTCTGGCGCTTATATATAGTAGGCACCTCCCAGTTGCTAGAAAAACAAATCCGGGAAAACTTTTATGACCACCTTTTAAAATTATCTACAAATTATTTTAACGACCAAAAAACCGGAGATTTAATGGCCCATGCCACCAATGATATAAAAGCTGTACGTCAGGCGATGGGGCCAGGAGTAGTTATGTTTTTTGATGCATTGTTTTTAACAGTTGCAACAATTACAATTCTCCTCTTTAAAATAGATATCAGATTAACTTTGATAGCTTTAATACCTCTTCCGTTTTTAGCAATAATTTCAACTTATTTTAGTAAATCCATACACGAGAAGTTCACTGCCGTACAGGAAGCATTTTCTAATTTAACTGATAAGGTACAGGAAAACTTTTCCGGTATCAGAGTTATTAAGGCCTTTACACAGGAAGATAGGGAGATAGAAAAGTTCGCAAGTGCAAATAAATTGAACTTTGAAAAAAACATCGACTTAATAAAAACTTGGGGGCTCTTCCACCCTATGATTCAGTTCATTACAGCGTTAAGTTTTTTAATTGTTATTTGGTATGGTGGTACTCTGGTCATTCAAGGTATAATCTCTCTGGGGGACTTTGTTGCCTTTAATAGTTATCTGGGGCTATTAACCTGGCCCATGATGGCAGTTGGCTTTGTGATTAACTTAATCCAGAGAGGAACCGCTTCTTTAAAACGTCTAAATAAAATATTTGCAGAACAGGAAGAAATATATGATCAAGATATAATAGATATTGCTAGTATTCAGGGGAAGATATCATTTAAGGACCTCTCCTTTAAATATAATCAAACTGAAGAAGAATATATTTTAAAGGATATCAACTTAGAAATCAAACCAGGCCAGACCACCGGTTTTTTGGGTAGAACCGGTTCCGGCAAAACAACCATAGTAAATCTATTATTAAGACTTTTTAATGTTAATGATAATGAGATCTTTATTGATGGGTATGATATCAATTCCCTCTCTATAAGATTACTCCGGGACGAAATCGGGATAGTACCTCAAGATAACTTTCTGTTCTCCTCAACTATTGCTGATAATATAGCTTTTTTTGATCCAGTAAATACAGACCGGCGAGAAATTGAAAAAGCAGCTAAAATTACTGAAATCTATGATGATATCATGGAATTTCCCGAAGGATTTAACACGATTCTAGGTGAGAGGGGAGTAACCCTTTCCGGTGGTCAGAAACAAAGAATCTCAATGGCGAGAGCCCTCATCAAAAAACCTAAAATTCTTATTCTTGACGACAGTTTTTCGGCAGTAGATACTCAAACCGAAGAAAAAATACTAAATAACCTCAAACCTGTAATGGAAAACAGAACTGTTATATTAATTTCGCACCGGATTTCTACTTTAAAAAACACAGATAAAATCTATGTTTTAGATGAAGGACAAATCCTTGAAAGTGGTACCCATCAAGTCCTAATTGAAAATAAGCAATTATATTTTGACATTTATAAAAAGCAACAGCTGGAAGAAAAGATAGCTAATATAAATTAATTTGAGGATGATCTGTTATGCAAGATGATTTTAGAGAAGAAGATAAAATTATGGGGAAAGCATATGACTCCAGGCTTATGAAAAGGCTCCTTGAATATGCTTATCCTTACTGGAAAATATTAGTGTTATGTGTAATACTACTTTTAATAGTTACCGGGATCGAATTAGCTCGCCCTTATCTGATAAAAATAGCTATTGATGACCACATTAATGCAATCGATAAACCAATGGTTGCCTTTCAGGTCGACAGTTTTGATGATAAGGGGGCAGTCTATAATAACCGGAGATTTGTACGGCTAAATAATTTGGAAAACGACTATCCTGACCGTCAGAAGTACCAGCTCTATGAAGAAGGAGGAAACTATTACCTTGTCAACGGTCTTATCGATGAAAACAAAGAAACGCGGCTTAATGAAGATCAACAAAATATTGAAATTAAAAATGGTGATAACATATATGAAGCTCAACTGTTGGAAAGTGAATTTTTAGAGGATTTCAGAGCACAGGATTACTCTGCCCTCCAGAGAATCGCTCTTATTTATTTAACGATAATTGTATTGGGCTTTGGAATAAACTATTTACAAATTTACCTTTTAAATAGAACTACTCAAAAAATAATCTATAATATGAGGCAGGAAATTTTTTCTCATCTGCAAAAAATGTCCTTAAGCTATTTTGATAAAAACCCGGTCGGTAGACTGGTTACAAGGGTAACTAACGATACTGAAACACTCAATCAAATGTATACAAATGTCTTAGTAAATTTATTTAAAGATATTTTCATAATATTAGGTATAGTCATAATCATGTTCAGACTTAATATCCAATTAACCCTGGTATCTTTAGCGATTGTTCCTTTTGTAATAGCAGCTGCCTTTATCTTCAGGGACTATGCTCGTGATGCATATCGGATGGTCAGGATAAAATTAGCCAAAATTAACTCTGCCCTTTCAGAAAATATCTCCGGCATGAAAATAGTTCAAATTTTTAATCAAGAAAAAAGAAAATTAAAAGAATTTATGAATATAAATGACGATTATTACAAGGCTAGTATGAGACAAATTAAAATATTTGCCATATTTAGACCATCTATGGACCTTTTGTATTCTTTCGCGTTAGCAATATTGATTTGGTATGGTGGGGGCCGTGTCTATAGTCAAGTACTACAGTTCGGGGTTTTATACGCTTTTATAAACTATATTCAGAAATTTTTCAGACCGATTAATGATTTAAGTGAAAAGTATAATATGCTCCAGTCAGCAATGGCTTCTTCTGAAAGAATTTTTAAAATACTTGATACCGAAATAGATATAAAAGAACCTGAAAGTCCGGTCCAATTACCTAAAAACATTAAGGGGAAAGTAGAATTTAAAGATGTCTGGTTTGCATACGAAGGAGAGGATTGGGTCTTAAAAGATATAAACTTCAAAATAGAACCGGGTAAAACGGTTGCCTTGGTGGGAGCTACGGGAGCTGGAAAAACCTCTATAATTAACTTAATCAGCAGATTCTATGATATCCAATACGGAAAAATTCTAATCGACGATACTAATATTAAAATTATAGAAAAGAGTAGTCTAAGAGAAAAAATAGGGGTAGTTTTACAGGATGTATTTCTATTTACCGGTAATATAGGGAGTAATATTTCCTTGAACGTCGATCTAAATAAAAGTAGGATAAAAGAAACCGCTAGATATGTTAATGCAGATAAATTTATCTCCAAACTCTCTAATAAATATGAACATGAAGTTAAAGAAAGAGGTTCAACTTTATCAGCCGGGCAGAAACAGCTATTAGCGTTTGCAAGGGCCTTAGCCTTTGATCCTAATATTCTGGTATTAGATGAAGCAACAGCAAATATCGATACAGAAACTGAAATGTTAATTCAAGATGCTCTAGAAAAACTTACCTCTGAAAGGACAACAATTGTAATCGCTCATCGTTTATCAACTATACAACATGCTGACAAAATATTGGTAATGCATAAAGGTAAAATAAAAGAAAGAGGTACTCATCAGGATCTCTTAGCCAAAAAAGGTTTATATTATAATCTATATCAGCTCCAATATAAAGAACAAATGGACCAAAAATGAATATTTTAATAAAGATGCAGGAATAATAATTGTTTTAAAGAATTAAATATATACCGGGAGGCGATTATATGGAATTAAATCCGCCTGAAAAAGATGGTTATTATGCCCTGCTACTTTCAATTCTAAAAGGTTATTCTGCCAGTAAAGCACTCTCTTATATTAAGAACGGTCAATCTAGAGCTTAAAAAAGACTATAAGACTATATTTTTATTAAATAGATTATTTATTCATATTAATGTACTTATAATTATTAACTAGTTATCCACAATCTGTGTATAACTGATAATAATTACTGTTAAAATTAGAGAAATTAACTCAATTTTTGATGTGAATAGAAATACCCCGATTTCTCGGGGTATTTTTTAATGTCTAATTATATTTTAATAATCTAGAAACATAAACCTCTGCCTGCTGGGCTGTTTTTAGCTCTAGAACTATTAAAATTTTGCTTGCTCTGCTTCTGTCCAGGCCTATTTCCCTGTGAAGACCTTCTATTAAAAGAAAAACTGTGAGTCCCGGGCCCAAAGGACCTTTTACCTAGTCCTATTCTATTACCTTCTTCTAAGATCATGTTTACCTGGTCCTCATTTAATACTTCTCCCATATTTTTTAGATATTCAGTTTGGGCCTCATTAATTTGGTCTTGAATATTAGCTACTTCCTCTTCTAAAGAATTTAGTCTTTCAGTAGTTTCATCTTTAAGTATCTCTGCCCTTAATTCAACTCTTTTATCTCTTAACCTCTCAGTTAATTCTTGCCTTTGATCAAAATATTCTTCCTGAAAATCGGCTATTTCCTCTAATTGTTCTTCTTCTAAATTATTTATATTACTCTGTTGATAAGCCGGTCTCTGATCTACATTGCTCGAGCCTGGTCGACCACCATGGGCACCAACTGTTAACGCTGCAAAACTAAAAATTATTAATGACAAAACTAATGTTGATACAACAATTTTCTTCATATTTATCTCTCCTTTTAATTACTTTAAATTCATTATAGAGACTAAATATGAAGAAAATATGAATTTATTAGATTATTAGTTGCGAACTTTTGTTTTAGTTATACACAAACTGTGGATAAATTGTGAACAGATATTCGTCATATCTCTTAATTAATATCAAAAAGTTCATATAACCAATCAATAATTTGATCTCTATATATAAAACCAATAGTAAAGATAACTCCTGCAATTATAGCAATTACCAATGCTGTTTTATATTTCTGATTACCAATATTGGCTCCTAGATAAGCTGAAAAAACAATTGCAGGTAGACGGGCGAACATCGAAATAAATATAAATTTAAGATAACCAATAGGAGTTAATCCCGCAAAATATGCCAGTGCATCCTTAGGGGTCCCCGGAATAGAGTAAAGCAAAAAGAGAACGGTCCCTCCCCTTTTATCTTCATTTATAAAAACTTTCCATTTATTAAACATCTGTTTTGGTACCACCTTTTTAACAAAATCATATCCTAAAAATCGAGCAATTAGAAAACTAACCGCTGAACCTATTGCTATCCCAATAATAGAATATACCGAGCCTAAAGTGGTACCAAATAGATAACCAGCTCCTATTTCAACTACTTCACCTGGAATGATAAATATAATAACCTGGATTACTTGAACTAAAATGAACATTAGAATATGATAAGTACCAAAATCGGTTATCCATTCTTTTAACTTAGCCGGGTCTTTTAATAGAATATAGATATCTTCCCCTAGAAAATATGCTAATATAAAAATAGCTATAAAAAATATCATCAGAAAAAACATCTTTATTTTAATATGATAAGGAGTATTCTTCATCGTTCTCACCCAAAGTATGGTCATAATATTTTCTCATTATTATAATAACATAATTTCAAATATATAAAAATACCAATCTCAAGATAGATTTGTAACGCACAAATAAAAAAGCCTGCCTATTAAAGCAAGCTTCACCTCTCAGCAAATATGGGATTTTTTAAGTTTTGAATCTATTATTCAGCTCTTTACTAATTTGTGCTAAGTCCACTTCTTTTTCTACTAGTAAGACTAGCAGATGATAAATTAAATCAACCGTTTCATTAACTAATTCTGCTTTCGGTTCATTTTTGGCAGCTATAATTACTTCAGAAGACTCTTCTCCAATTTTTTTAAGAATTTTATCTAAACCTTCCTCAAAAAGGTAAGTTGTATAAGAATCCTTAGGTAGCTCCTGCCGACGACTGGTTATTAAGTCATACAATAAATTTATGATATCACCTTTTTTGTTCTGTTTTTTTCTTTCCTCTTTGCTTTCTGCCATTTTTCTGTAAAAACAGGAAGTTTTACCTGTATGGCAGGCTGGACCCGCCGGTTCTACTAGAATTAATAATGTATCCTGGTCACAGTCATAATATATTTCTTGAACTTTTTGAATATTTCCCGAAGTCTCTCCCTTATGCCAAAGTTTTTGCCTGCTTCTACTATAAAATACAGTTTCACCAGTTTGAAGTGTTTTCTCTAAAGATTCTTTGCTAACATATGCTACCATCAAAACTTCTTTTGTATTGAGATCCTGGACAACTGCAGGAATTAATCCCTTTTCATTATACTTCAATTTAATATCTCGCTCTACTACTTCTAAATTCTTACTCATTTTTATCACTACCTTCTACAATTCTTACCGGTATATTATTGTCTGCTAAGGTATTTTTTAAAGCACTCATCGCAACTTCCCCAAAATGGAATATAGAAGCTGCTAAGGCTGCATCAGAATCCGTTTTAGTAAACACCTCAACGAAATCTTCGATCTTACCTGCTCCACCGGAAGCAATGACCGGAATATTTACTGCCTTAGTAACAGCTCTTAACATTTCAATATCAAAACCTATTTTCGTACCATCTCTATTCATGCTGGTCAGCAGAATCTCTCCTGCCCCCAGTTCCTCCAATTCTTTGACCCATTCTACCAAATCGCGAGATGTTTTCTTACTCCCCCCATTGATATAAACATCCCACCCGGATTCATCATCTTTTAAAGAAGCATCCACAGCCCCCACTATACACTGAGAGCCAAATATTTTTGCTCCTTCTTTAACTAAAGAAGGATTTCTAACTGCAGCAGAATTAACCGAAATCTTATCTGCTCCCGCTCTGAGAATATACTGCATATCAGAGATGGATTTTATACCCCCACCCACCGTTAACGGGATAAATACTTCTTCAGCAACTTTTTCTACTAACCCAGTCAAGGTCTTTCTTTTTTCTTTGGTTGCAGTTATATCTAAAAAAACTAGTTCATCTGCTCCCATCTCATTATAACGCCTTGCTGAAGCGACTGGGTCTCCGGCATCAACGAGATCTAAAAAATTTATACCCTTAACTACCCTTCCATCCTTTATATCTAAACAAGGGATAATTCTTTTTTTCAAAATTTTAACCACCTACCTTTTCAATTGCATCTTTTAAGTCTATTTTATCTTTATAAAGCGCTTGTCCGGTTATTACTCCATAAAAGCCTAAATCAGCGAGCTTTACGATTTCGTTTAAGGAACTAATTCCCCCGGAAGCAATGATATTGAGACCTGTATTTTTCTTTAGTTCTTTAAGACCTGCAAAATCGGGCCCAACCAGCATCCCATCTCTTTTGATATCTGTATATAATATATACATGACCCCTTTTTGTTCTAGTGCCCTTGCAAATTCAAGGACTTCAAGATTACTTTTCTTTCTCCAACCTGAGGTAGCAACTTTACCATTATGGGCATCAATACTTACCAATATTTTTTCACTGCCGAACTTTTCTATAATCTCAGATAGTATCTCAGAATTTTTGACGGCAAGGGTACCTAATATAACTCTGTTAATCCCTGCTTCTATTAATCTTTTTACATCATTAATACTTCTGATTCCCCCACCGGTCTGGATAGAGAGGTCAGTTCTCTTTCTAATTTTTTTTATCAAATCAAAATTACGACTTTCTCCTGCAGAGGCTCCATCAAGATCTACGATGTGAAGCCAGCCTGCCCCTTTATTCTCAAACTGAGTGGCAATTCTTACAGGATCACTACTGTAGACCGTTTCTTTATTAAAATCACCCTGTTCTAAGCGGACTACTTTTCCTTCTTTTAAATCGATTGCAGGTAATATTATCATCTAGATCAGCTCTCCGAAATTCTCTAATAATTTTAGCCCATTATCTCCACTTTTCTCTGGATGGAATTGAAACCCAATAACATTATCTTTTCTGACAATAGCCGGAATTTTAACTCCATATTCAGTTACGGCAATAACTTCTTCTGTTATCTCTTTTAATTTATAAGAATGGACAAAATAATAATGAGGCTGGGCTGGTAAATCCTTAAATAAAGTACCATCCCTTACGATTTCTAATTCATTCCACCCCATATGAGGGATCTTTAAGCTGTTATCCATTTTAACCACATTACCTGGTAAGAGATCTAGTCCTTTTGTTTTGGTATCCTCATAACCCCACTCAAAAAGAAGCTGCATACCCAGACATACTCCCAACATCGGTTTGCCTGTTTTTACATGGTCTTTGATGAATTGATCTAAGTTATTTTCCTTCAATCTAGACATCGCACCTGGGAAGGCACCAACCCCTGGTAATACTAATGCATCAAACTTCTCATGCTGAATTCCTTTTCCAATTATTTTAGTGTTAAAACCAATCTGTTCAAACGCCTTACATATACTATTTAAGTTCCCTGCTCCGTAATCTATAATACCTATCATTTATATTTTCCCTTTTGTTGACGGTATTTTTTTAGACCCTACTTCTACCGCATCTTTTAAAACTAAGGCCAGGGATTTAAAGACAGCTTCTATCTGATGGTGGCAGTTATCCCCGCGGATTAAGTCTATATGCAAAGTTAAGCCAGCATGGTTTGTAAATGCTCTTAAAAATTCCTCTACCATCTCAGCTGGTAGATCTCCCACCATTTCTCTGCTGAAATCTAAGCCGGAATGCAAAAATGGTCGTCCGCTTATATCAACCACGGTTCTTACCAAAGTCTCATCAAGAGGTGTTAGATTATTTGCAAACCTGGCTATCCCTTTTTTATCACCCAAAGCTTTAAGAAAAGCCTCCCCCAGGGTTATACCTATATCTTCCACAGTATGGTGTTCATCTATTTCTAAATCACCATCAGCTTCTACAACTAAATCAAAACCGCTGTGTTTAGTTAGTTGTGCTAACATATGATCAAAAAACTTTAGCCCGGAATCAATACTTCCTTTACCTTCTCCGTCTAAATCTAGTTCAATCTTAACACTTGTTTCATAGGTCTCTCTTTTTTTAACAGCTTTACGGTTTTCACTCATTCTTGCTTACCTCCTTAAACTCCTTAAATATTTTGGCAACCTTTTTGTTTTCCTCAGGCTTACCAATCGTTATCCTTATTGCAGGTGGTATCCGGTCAAAAGATCTTATCTTAATCCCCATTTTATTTAACATCTCTTTAAACTTCATCGTATCTTCGCCTTCAATATATACAAAATTGGCTGATGAATCAAAAACATTCCAATTATCATATTCAGAATATATCTTTAACATCTTTTCTCTTTCTAACTTTATCTTCTCGACCCTATTTTCAATCAATTGTTCTTCTCTTAAAATTATTTTCCCGATTAAAGAAGTTATAGAATTTATGTTATACGGTTTAAGCACCTTCCCAACCTGTTTAACCAGCTCTTTACTACCCACTAAATAACCCAGCCTAATTCCAGCTAAACCGAAAGCTTTCGAAAAAGTCCTGGTAACTGCTAGATTAGTATGTTGATTAACATGGCTTAAGAGAGATTCTTCTGCAAACTCTGCATAAGCTTCATCAATAACTAAAATACCGGAATAAATATCAGCCAACTGTAAAATAACATCCTTAGATAACTGCTGCCCGGTGGGATTATTAGGGGAGCACAAAAATATCATCTTGGGTTCAAAGTCATCAATAATTTTTTTAATATTTTCTAGGGTGAAATCCATATCTGCTAATGAAAAGTTCTCATACCTACCACCTACAATTTCAGTAAAAAACCTATACATGGAAAAAGTAGGTGCAGCAGCTAATACCCTATCACCGGAATTGACAAAAGTATCAATCATCAGATCCAAAACATCATCAGAACCATTACCAACCATAACCTGATCACAATCAAGATCTATATCTAAATATTGTGCAATACTGCATCGAAGGGATTTAGAATATAATTTGGGATAGTAGTTCAAAGGATTTTCCATAATCTTATCTGTTATTTCTTTTTTGATATCAAGGGGTAAATCATAAGGAGATTCATTGCCCGCAAGGTCTAAACTATACTCTCTGGTCTCCTTCTCACCTTTATAAGGCTTAATTTTAGCCACTTCCGGTCTTACTAACTCTTCTATATTAATTTGCATTCTCCTCACCTTCTAACTTCTCTTTCCTTACTTTAATTGAATTAGCATGTGCAGTTAGTCCTTCCCCTTCAGCTAAAGTTATTACATCATCAGAAACTTCCAAAAGAGCCTCTTCGCTGTAATAAATAAAACTTGAAAATTTAACAAAGTCCCGTACTGAAAGAGGGGAGAAAAATCTTGCTGTTCCCTCTGTAGGAAGAACGTGGTTAGGCCCCGCATAATAGTCTCCTAAAGGCTCAGGAGTGTTTTCTCCCAAGAAAATAGACCCGGCATTTTTTATCTCAGGTAATATATCAAAAGGTTTATCTACCGCTAGCTCTAAATGTTCAGGGGCTATTTGGTTAATAACCTCTATTCCATCTTTTAACTTCTGAACTTCTATTAGTAATCCATAGTTACTTAAGGATTCCTTTATTATCTCTTTTTTACTTAAATCTTTAATCTGATTTTCTATTTCTTCTATCACTTTTTTTCCTAACTGTTCTGAATCCGTGACCAAAATTGAAGAAGCTAAAGGGTCATGCTCAGCCTGACTCATTAAATCAGCTGCCAGATATCTTGGATTACTATCTTGCTCCGCTAATATTAGGACCTCACTGGGTCCTGCTGTCATATCAATTTTTACTTTACCAAAAACTAGTTCTTTGGCCATAGTCACATATATATTTCCCGGCCCCACGATGATATCTACTGAGGGCACGGTTTCAGTCCCATATGCCAAAGCTCCCACTGCCTGTGCACCTCCAACTTTAAAGATGCTGTCAACTCCTGCTATTTCAGCAGCTGCCAAAATTTTCGGACTTATTTCCCCTTCTTTGCCTGGAGGTGTAACCATTATAATATTCTCTACCCCTGCTACCTTAGCGGGAATTGCTGTCATTAATACCGATGAGGGGTAAGAGGCTCTTCCACCCGGTACATATATCCCGGCTGTTTCTAAAGGACGACAAATCTGGCCGGTTATTTTTCCTGGTGAATCCTGTTTCTGCCAGGAGCGATCCTTCTGTTCTCTATGAAACTCTTCTATATTCTGAGCAGCATTTTTTAAGGACTGCAGAACTTCTTGATCTACCATTTCTTGCGCTTTTTCAATTTCTTTAGAACTTACTTGCACTGTTTCTTCATTAAGTTCAACCTGGTCAAAGCGAGCGGTGTATTCATATAATGCCTTATCTCCTCGCTTTTGGATATCCTTAATGATCTTTTGAGCGGTTTCTCTATACTGATTTAAATCTTTTTTTGATCGTTGATCTAAAATGCTTTTTATTTGTTCAATCTTATTACCGCGCAAATCTATTCTTTTCAGCATTATATAATTTAACCTCCTTCTACCTCGTTTTCTAGAGCATCTATTATTTTTGTTATTTGTTTTTGGCTTGTTTTCATACTTACCTTATTAACTACCAATCTTGCGCTTAATTCTCTAATGTTTTCATATACTATTAGGCCATTTTCTTTTAAAGTACGGCCGGTTTGAACAATATCTAATATAGTATCTGCCAAACCGGTAAGGGGAGCTAATTCGATAGAACCGTTTAACTTAATTATTTCAACCGGTTCTCCTTTCCTTTTAAATAGTCTCCGGGTGAAGTCGGGGTATTTAGTAGCTACTTTCCTTTGTAATAAGGATTCTTTCCGATCAGGTAAACCTGCTAGAGCAAATCTGCATTTTCCGAACTTCAAATCTAATACTTCATAAAGAGCTCTGTTTTCTTCGAGTAAAGTATCCTTACCTACGATACCAACATCTGCTGTTCCGTATTCTACATAAATCGGTACATCAGCCGGTTTTACTAATATTATTTCTAAATTTTCTTCTGGCAGTGAAAAGATTAGTTTTCTTGAATCTAACATATTTACCGGAAGATCTATTCCTGCCCTACGAAATAACTTTACAGCCTGTTTGGCTAATCTTCCTTTTGCCATGGCGATACAAATATTATCCATTATCTAACCTCCTCGAACTTATCTAAAATTACTTCATCTAATTCTTTGCTTAACTGGTCCCTCTTGATTGAAACCTCTTTGTTAGTTTTGATACTTTTTAATTTGATGTTATGCTCATCAAAATTGATCTGAAAATCTATACCCTGAAAATTAATATATTCTTGCTTTTTAAATTCTTCAAAAATCTCTACTATATAATCTTTATTACGCAGCTTTTCAGCTAAATGATAAGCTGTACTAAAATTATCTTCAATATTATAGTTAATAATAACTCTTTCATTTTGAGCTTCAAAATCATAGTGGCTCTTATTTAAATACTCTAAAATATTTTCTATTTCTAAAGCAAATCCCACGGCAGGTTCACCTTGACCAAACGTTTCAGTTAGATTATCATACCTTCCACCATTTGCAAGTAGGACATTATGGCTGCCTGCATATCCTTTGAAGATAACACCTGTATAATAACCGTGTCTGGAGATCAGCATCGGGTCAAATGTTATATTTTCTATTAACTCTAATTCATTCAATTTATTAAATAATTTTTCCAGATTCAGTACTTCTTGATGAACCTCACTGGAAAGAGGTAAACTCTTCAGTGCAGGTATCACCTCTTCTGGAGAACCAAAAAGAGTAGGAAGTTTCAATAAAATCTCCTTACTTTCTTCGTCCAGTTCTATATTTTCGAGATATCTTTTTATCTCAACCTTATTTTTAGCAGATAGCAGAGATAAAAGTTGATCTTTCTCTTCAGCTTTTAATTCCATTTCACAGAATATTTCATTGATTAAATCGGCATGACCGATATCTATTAACGGATTTTCAATATGAACTGCTTGCATGGTTTTAATAAGTAAAGCGATCATCTCTATATCTGCAAATAATTTATCGCTCCCGATCATCTCAACACCGGCCTGAGTTTTTTCTTTCAAGCTCAAACTCTGACTATTTTTGGACTGATAGGCAGTAGTTAGATAAGAAAACTTTAAAGGACGCGGTGTATCCTGAAATCTTGTGGCGGCCAATCTGGCGATCGGCATTGTTACATCAGGTCTTAAGACCAAAATCTGACCGTTTTCATCGACCACTTTAAACATCTCGCTTTTATCTATTACTCCTTCAATCCCTGTATATAGTTCCAGGGACTCCAAAGTTGGGGTAATTACTTCCCTGAAATCGGCATTTTCAAATACCTTTCTGATCCTTTTATAGATAGCTCTTCTTCGGCGTAACTCCGCTGGTAATATATCTCTGACACCTTCTACAAATGCATTCATTAAAAATCCTCCTAATTTTTATTTGAAATTATTCTCATTATCCTATATATTAACCTCAAAATCAAGTTATTCCCAATAATTACAAGAGAATAAACACCTTGAATTTAAGTGATCCGTATATAATTATACATTAATTTTATTAGAGAATCATTAATATTTCAAATAATTTGGATTTAATGTTATAATAATAAGGTATAATTGTATAATAATTAAGAGCTATAGGAGTGATAGTTGTGTTATTTGATTACCATTTACATTCTAATTTTTCGGCTGATTCAGATCTGACAATCCAAGAGATCTGTGAAACAGCTATCGAAAAGGGTCTTGCTGAAATAGCAATCACAGACCATCACGATATAGATTATCAGGATGATGAAATTGAATTTTTATTACAAAAAGATAATTATTTAAAAGAATTAGAAAAATACCAAGAAAAATATGAGGGTAAGTTGGTCATCAAGAAAGGGATAGAAATGGGACTGCAAACCCACATTCTGCAGGAAAGCCATCAATATTTAGGTAACGATTTTGACTTTATAATTGCATCTTTTCATACCGCAGAAAAAAAAGATCTCTATAATGGAGACTTCTTTAAAAACTATACACAATGGGAATCTTATATCCGCTATTTAAAATCTATTCTAGAAGTAGTAAAAAATTATGATAACTACTCAGTTATCGGCCACCTAGACCTTGTGAGAAGGTATGATTATTATGATACTTCTCCCGATTTAATGGACAACAGAGATGCAGAAGAAATAATAAGAACTATTTTGAAAAAAATTATTGAAAAGAATAAGGGGATTGAAGTAAATACCACAGGCTATTATATTGGAGAGGGGAAAAATCCTATGCCTTCAATAAAAGTTTTAAAATTATATAAGGAATTAGGCGGAGAAATTATTACCTTAGGTTCTGACAGCCATTCTGCTGATCAGATTGCTTATAAATTCTCAGAAACAATCTCCTTATTAAAAGAAATTGGATTCAATAAATTGACTACATTTGAAAATATGAAACCCATTTTTCATAAGATTTAAAGTGTAAATTAAAACTAAACACTTATTAATCAAACCCCCCTTACTTGGGAGGGCTTTTTCTTTACTCTTTTGTATCTAATAAAAATTCTAATACATTTTTATCAAACTCAGCTGGCTTGGTCATATTTGATGGATCAGAAGAACCTTCAATAATTTTTAATCTTGAATTTGGTAGACTACTTGCAATTTTTTTGGCAGGTTTGATTAATATCTTATCTCCAGCCATAACCAAGACAGGTTTTTTTATCTTTTCCAATTCTTTTAATAAATCTACTTTATTTATTGCTTTTCTGCTCAAAACTAATTGCCTAAAATCAGCTTCTTTTGTAACCTTTTTAAAATATTCATAAACATCAGTGGAGTAGTCTTTATAGGCTGAAGCTACTATCTTCGCTCTCAATTGTTTGGGGAATATCCTAAATAAAGTAAAACCGATCACTTGAGAATAGGCAGCTAATTTCTCAGTAAAACTATTTATTTCAGCAAAAGTATCGGATAGGATTATCTTGTCCACTTTTTCAGGATACTCAACAGCGAACTTTTGAGCAATCACACCACCCATACTTACACCCAAAATATTTGTGGACTCTAAACCAAGTTGATACCTTAAATCATTTATATCTTCTGCCCAATCCATCAACTCTAAACTATTAACTTTTGATGACCTACCATGGCCGCGCATATCAGGTGTTATTAAATATATACCCTTATTTGTATACTTTTCGATCTGTTTTTTAAACATATAATGATCAAGCCCCTGGCCGTGAATCAGTATTAAAGGAAGGCCGTCTCGATCTCCATATGTCTCATAATATATTCTGACTC